>NZ_JBHVHQ010000957.1:0-3112 GCF_042800135.1 Streptomyces sp. NPDC057654
CTGCCGCTCACCGCCAACGGCAAGATCGACCGTACGGCGCTGCCCCAGGACGCCCGGGAACTCGCCGCGCCACCCGCCTCCCACCGCCGCGCCGAGGCGCCGCTGGAGCGCAGGATCAGCGCCGTCTGGGCGGCGGCGCTCGGCCACGAGTCCTTCGGGACCGACGACAACTTCTTCGACGTAGGCGGCCATTCGCTGCTGCTGGCGTCGGTCCGCGACCGGCTCGCCGAGGAACTGGGCGGCCCCGTACGGATCGCCGACCTCTACGCGTACCCGACCATCGCCGCCCTCGCCCGGCAGCTGACCGGCGCCGAAACCCCGCCCCCGGCCCGCACGGACGCCGGAACCCCGGCCCGTACCGGCGGCGAGCCGCGCACCGCCGGGCGCCGCCGCGGCGCGGCCCGGCTGACGGCCATGCGGACGCGGACCTCCCACGGAAGGGCTGAACGACAGTGACCGCCGAGCACATCAACGACCCCGACCTCGCCCCCGACCTCGATCTCGACTCCGACGACACCCGCATCGCCGTCGTCGGCATGGCCTGCCGCTTCCCCGGAGCCACCACCCCGGAGGAGTACTGGCACAACGTGGCCAACGGAGTCGACGGCGTACGGACCCTCACCGACGCGGAACTCGCGGAATGGGGCGAGGACCCCGAGCGGATCAAGGACCCGCGCTACGTACGGCGGCACGGCCCCGTGGAGAACATCGGCGACTTCGACGCGGAGTTCTTTGGCATCACCGGCCGCGACGCCGACCTGCTCAACCCCCAGCACCGGATCTTCCTGGAGTGCGCGTGGGAGGCGCTGGAACGGGCCGGGTACGACCCGCGCGCGGTGCCGGGCACCACGGGCCTGTTCGCCGGGGCCGGCCGCAACGGCTACGCCTCGATCGTACGGTCCCGGCCCGACCGCTTCCCCGGCGTCGACGAGCTCGCCCTCAGCCTCGCCAACGACCCCGAGCACCTGTGCACCCGCGTGTCGTACCTCCTCGGCCTCACCGGCCCGAGCGTCGCCGTCATGACCGCGTGCTCGACGTCCCTGGTCGCCGTGCACGAGGCGGGCCGGGCGCTGCTGGCGGGCGAGTGCGACACGGCGCTGGCCGGCGGCGTCACCGTGCGGGCCCCGCTCGTCGGCTACCCGCACCGCGAGGGCGGCACCCTGTCGGCCGACGGCTACTGCCGTACGTTCTCCGCCGACGCGCGGGGCATCGTCGGCGGCGACGGCGCCGGGATCGTCGTCCTGCGGCGGCTGCGGGACGCGATCGAGGACGGCGACCACGTGCACGCGGTGCTCCGCGGCTCCGCCGTCAACAACGACGGGCGCGAGCGCGCGGGCTACACCGCCCCCGGCGTACGCGGCCAGGCGGAGGTCATCCGCCGGGCGCACATCGCCGCCGACGTGTACCCCGCCGACATCTCGTACGTCGAGGCGCACGGCACGGGCACCCCGGTCGGCGACCCCATCGAGGTCACCGCGCTGACCCAGGCGTTCCGCGACGGGTACGAGGAGGACGAGACGGCCGCGGACGGGTCCGTGGGGCTGGGTTCGGTCAAGACGAACATCGGGCACACCGACACCGCCGCCGGGGTCGCGAGCCTCATCAAGACCGTGCTGGCCCTGGAGGACCGTACGCTCCCGGCCACCCTGCACTTCACCGCGCCGAACCCTGCCATCGACTTCGCGAGCAGCCCCTTCAGCGTCAACACCCGCACCCGGAAGTGGGAGACGACCCGGCTCCCGCGGCGCGCCGGCGTCAGCTCCTTCGGCATCGGCGGCACCAATGCGCATGTGGTGCTGGAGGAAGCGCCGGTTCCCGCACCGGCCGCCCAACTCGCCGTAGAGGGAGCGCAGTTGCTCGTCCTCTCGGCGCGGACGCCCGCCGCGCTCGACGCCGCCGCCGAGCGGCTGGCCGAGCACCTGCGGCGCCAGCCGGACCAGCCGCTGGCCGCCGTCGCCCGGACGCTCCAGGTGGGCCGGCACGCGTTCGCGCACCGCCGGTACGTCGTCTGCTCGGACCACGCGGAGGCCGTCGAAGCGCTGTCCGATCCGGCCATACGGACCGACGACGCCGCCGGTCGACCACCGACCGTCTTCTCCTTCCCGGGCGACGCCGCGCGGTACGTCCGTGACGTCCGCCCCCTGTACGCGGCCGTCCCCGCCTTCCGGGACGCGGTCGACGCGTGCTGCGAGGCGCTGCCCGAGAACCTCGGCCCCGACGTGCGGCGGCTGCTGACGCCGCGTACGGACACCGAGCCCGACGCCGCGCCGTCCCCGGAACTGGAGCACGTGACCGGCTTCGCCGTCGAGTACGCGCTCGCCCGCTCCCTCATGGACTGGGGCGTCGCCCCCGCGACCGTGACGGGGCGTGGCATGGGCGCGCCGGCCGCCGCGGCGGTGGCCGGGGCGGTGCCGCTCGCCGACGCGCTGGCCGTCGCCGCGTCGGCGGCGCGGGGCGGGACCGCCCTGCGCGACGCGGTCGAGTCGGCCCGGTGGCGGACCCCCTCGGCCGGCTGGCTGCACCCCGTCTCCCAACTGCCGGTCATGCCGCGAGAGGCGGCCGACCCGGGCTTCTGGGAAGGACTGCTGGAGGGCGGCGACGCCCCGACGGCTCCGGGCGGCGACGGCCGGCTGGTCGTGGAGATCGGACCGGAGCGGCCGGGCGGCGATGTGCTCGCC
Source organism: Streptomyces sp. NPDC057654 (assembly GCF_042800135.1). Classification (NCBI taxonomy): domain Bacteria; kingdom Bacillati; phylum Actinomycetota; class Actinomycetes; order Kitasatosporales; family Streptomycetaceae; genus Streptomyces; species Streptomyces sp. NPDC057654. Next base: position 2,679 of record NZ_JBHVHQ010000957.1, read on the forward strand.
GCGCTGCTCGACGCCGTGGGGCGGGCGTGGCGCGGCGGGACGGAGATCGCCTGGGACCGCCTGCACGACGGTACGGACCGACGCCGCGTGCCGCTGCCCACGTACCCCTTCGAGCGCCGGACCCACCTGGTGCGGCCCGCCCCGGTGACCAGGGCGGACAGCGTCGCGGACGCCCCGGTCGCGCCCGCCGCCGAACCCCCGGCGGACGGCCCGGCGGACGTGGACGCCGCCCGGCTCGTCCACGTCCCCCACGTCCTCGGCATCGCCGAGGACGTCACCGACCCGGACTTCTTCGAGCACGGCGGGGACTCGCTCGCGGCCGTCGAGCTCGTCGCCCTCATCGAGAACTCCTTCGGCGTCGCGCTGCCCCTGGAGGACGGGTTCGAGACCCCCACCGACGGCGGACACGCCCGCGCCCTCGAGGACCTGCAGAC
>NZ_JBHVHQ010000958.1:0-3109 GCF_042800135.1 Streptomyces sp. NPDC057654
GGCAAGGGGTCGGCGGGCGGCTCCGATTCGACCGGCGGAACGGGCGGCGACAAGCAGGGAGCGGGCTCCGGCCACGGCCCGACCGTCGGCGCGGGCGTCAACGGCGGCGAGGTCGGCAAGGGCGAGGACGGCCAGGGCGTGGACGGCACCTGGGTCGGCGTCCTGAAGTACCTCGCTCCGGGGAAGCTGACGGTGACGCCGGACGACGGCATGGAGCAGGCGTTCTTCGTCGGGAACGACACCAAGGTGCTCGGGGCGGCGGCGATCTGCGCGTCCAACGGCAACGTCACCGTGGACGGCACGTCGAAGTGCACCGACGCCCAGTTGGAGAAGGCGGCCAAGATGGGGTCCCTGACGGTGCGGGTCACGCTGCAAAAGGGCGTCGCCACCAAGGTCGCCGAGAAGTACCACCCCTGACCCCGTCCACCGTCCACCGGCCGGTGCGCCGGCTCCCCCGCCCCCTGGGCTGGGCCTCCACCGCCTCTTGCGCCCGCGGTGAACTCGCCTGCCGCGCGCCGCCGGGCGCGGTTACGTTCAACCGCATGATCCGACGTGTCGCAGTCCTGTCCGATGTCCACGGCGTCCTCCCCGCGCTGGAGGCGGTCCTCGCCGAGCCCGACGTCCGGGCCGCCGACCGGATCGTCCTCACCGGCGACATAGCCGCCGGTCCGCTCCCGGTCGAGACCCTTGACCTGCTCGACTCGCTGGGCGAACGGGCCCTGTGGATCAGCGGCAACGCGGACCGCGAACTGGTCCAGGACAAGCCGTCCCCCGACCCCGTCAGCGCCTGGGCCGCCGGCCGGCTCCGCCCCGAGCAGACCGCGCGGCTCGCCGCCCTCCCCGCCGGCGCCGAGCTGGAGATCGAGGGCCTCGGCCGCGTCCTGTTCTGCCACGCGACGCCGCGCGACGACGAGGAGATCGTCCTCGTCGACTCCCGCGCCGCCCGCTGGGCCGAGGTCATGGCCGCCGTCGACGAGAATGTCGGCACGGTCGTCTGCGGGCACACGCACATGCCGTACGCCCGGATCGCGCACGGCCGGATGATCGTCAACCCCGGCAGCGTCGGCATGCCGTACGGGCGTCCCGGCGCCCACTGGGCCCTCCTGGGACCCGGCGTCGAGCTGCGGCGCACCCCGTACGACTACGCGGCGGCCTGCGCCCGTATCGCCGCCGAGTCCGCGTACCCCGACGCCGCCGCGTGGGCCGACGAGGACGTCCACGCCCGCGCCTCGGCGGAGGAGGCGATCGGCGTGTTCGGCCCGCTCGACGGCCGGGACGCGTGAGCGGACGGCCCTTGACGGCCGCCGGGGACACCGGACCCCCGGTACGCGGCACCGTTCGTCATGAGGGAGCGGGCGTCACGTCGTGCGGGCGAAGTACCCGGTCAGGCCGCGCAGTCCGACGGTGAAGACGTCGTCCCTGAAGAGCGCGACCAGGTGCTCGGCGTCGTGGGCCTCGCAGTCGAAGCCGACGGACCACATGACGAAGGACTCCCCCGTGGTGGTGAGCGGCGAGACCTGGATCGTCGACCGGTAGCCGCGGATGGCGAAGGGGCTCTCGATGATCTCGTAGGTCGTCGCGCGCCGCTGGTCGTCGAGCGAGAGCAGCGTCTCGACGACGGTGCTCCCGTCGCCGAGGCGCAGGGTGCGTACGCTCCCGACGCGGTCGCGGGCGTCGCCGTCGCCCAGGGCGCTGTGCGCGATGGCGGGGTGCCAGTAGGGCAGGCCGTCGAAGTTCCTGACCAGCCGCCAGACCGAGGCGGCGTCTGCCGGGATGACGGCGCTGGCGCAAGTTTCGGGCATCGGCCTGCCTTCGTCGTATGTGCGGTCGTCCGCCGCGTGATCCGCTGATCCGTGCGGACGCCATGATGGCAGGAACGGGCGCGGCGCAGACGGCGGTTCGCCCCGGCGGGCCGGCCTGTGGTATCGGCGCTCACTCCTGGAGCCAGGCCCCGGTCCGTCGCAGCCAGAGGTCGAAGAGCGGGGCGTCGCCGATGATCTCGACGGCCTTGCCGCGGGCGGGCCGGCGGTAGAGCGCCAGCACCAGGTCGGTCAGCGGGCCGCGTACGGTGACGGCGGCGCGGCCCGGCGCGCGGGTGTAGGTGATGGGGGCTGCGGTGAGGTCGATCAGCCGGTCCGCTTCCTCGGGCCGGGCGTCGGTGGCGTGCAGGTGCAGGGTGCGGCCGGGGCCGAGCAACTCGCCGCCGTCGGGGGCGGGTTCGAGGACCTGGGGCAGGGTGCCGAACTCCATCCACTCGTCGAGTGCGTCGAGTGCGACCTCCTCGGCGGCGGTGAACTCCGCGCCGACGGCCAGGGCCGCGTCGGACCGGTGGACGAGCGTCTCGTGCGTCATGCGCCGGGCCCAGAACAGCGGGGTGCCGCCCGGCGCGACGGTCCACACCGACGCGTCGGGCCCGGCCTCGCAGAGTGTGCCGGCCAGGCTCCGGGCGCCCTCGGCGAGCCAGCCGTCCAGCTCGCCGGGGGCCACGTCCGTATAGGCGGCGTCGTCGTCGAGCCGGTCGTGGGGTACGGGCCCCCTCGCGCGGGTGCCGACGATCGTGTCGGCCCAGCGATGGGCGGCGCCGATGTGCCGCAGCAGCCGTCCGAGGTTCCAGTCGGGGCAGGTCGGCACGGGCGCCGTGGGGTCCGCGCCGTCGACGGCCGACCGCAGGAGGTCGGTCTGCGCGATGATCTCGGCGGCATAGCGCTGGAGGCTCAGGCGGCTCATGGGGTCACGCTCCTGACGGTCCCGGTCGCCCGGTCACGGCTGGTAGACGTAGGGGGTGGTGACGCTGAGCCGGGCGAAGCCGAGCCGGCGCAGGATCGGGGCGCTCTCGTCGGACGCGTCGACCTGGAGGTAGCGGTAGCCGCGCTCCGCGGCGAGGCGCGCGCGGTACGCGATCAGGGCCCGGTAGATGCCGCGGCCGCGCCAGCGCGGCTCGGTGCCGCCGCCCCACAGGCCCGCGAACTGGGTGCCCTGGTTGAACTCGATCCGCGCCGAGCAGACCGGCTCGTCGCCGTCCATGGCGACGACCGCGGCGATGGAGTCGGGGTCCTCGGCGAGCCGGGTCAGCACCGCGTTCCGCAGCCGCGTGGCGTCCGTCCCGAAC
>NZ_JBHVHQ010000959.1:0-3106 GCF_042800135.1 Streptomyces sp. NPDC057654
GCAACTCGGGCACGCACTGTGCCCGCACACCGTTATCCCCGGCCCCGCTGGCAAACGCCCCGGCGTCCCGCTGACACACTTCTGACACCTCTCGGCGCACGACGGCCACGGCCGCGCCCCGGGAAAGGAAGCCCCATGCAAGAAACCCCCGCGCGAGGCGTACCCGCGCTCCCCTTGGCGAGGACGCTCCGCGAGACGTCGGCGGACACCTTGGCCCCGGTCCTGAAGCTCTATCTGGACCTGCACGCCCACCCGGAACTGTCGGGTCTGGAGGAACGTACGGCCGCGCGCTTCGCGGCCGCGCTCGCCGCCGCGGGCTGTACGACCACGACGGGGGTGGGCGGCCACGGAGTGGTCGGCGTGCTGCACAACGGCGAGGGCCCGACCGTCCTGCTCCGCACCGAACTCGACGCCCTGCCCGTAGAGGAGGACACCGGCCTGCCGTACGCGAGCGAGGTGCGGGCGACGGACCCGGACGGCGCGGAGGTGCCGGTGATGCACGCGTGCGGCCACGACGCGCACGCGGCGGCGCTGACCGGCGCGGCGCGGGTGCTCGCCGCGCTGCGCGCCCGCTGGTCCGGCACGGTCGTGATCGTCGGCCAGCCGGCGGAGGAGACGCTGCGCGGGGCGCGCGCGATGCTCGCGGACGGCCTGTACGTGCGTTTCCCGAAGCCGGACGTGGTGCTGGCCCAGCACGTGGCCCCGTTCCCGGCGGGCCTGGTGGCGCACGGCACGGGCCCGATGACCTCGGCGTCCGCCACGGTCGAGGCCACGGTGCACGGGCGCGGCGGGCACGCCGGGATGCCGCACCTGGCCGTCAACGCCGCCGAGATCGCCGCGCTGGCGGTGGCCCGCATGAAGTCCCGTACGCCCCCCGGCACCGTTCTCACGGTCGGGACCCTGCACGCCGGAACCCGAGCCAACGTCGTACCGGACCGGGCCACCCTCGGCATCACCGTACGGGCGGCGGACGACGCGGCGGTGACGGCGGCGGTGGAGCTGGTGCGCGAGGTGCTGCGGGAGGAGTGCGAGACGGCCGGCAGCCCCTGCCCCCCGGAGACCGAGGTGACCGCCTGCGCCCCCGGCAATGTGAATGACGCGCGGTACGGGGCCGTGGTCCGCGCCGCCCACGAGGCGGAGCTGGGGGCGGGCCGGGTGGTGGTGTGGCCGTCGTCGACGGCGTCGGAGGACTTTCCCTGGTACGGGAGGGCGGGTGCGGAGGAGGGTTTGTACGAGGGCCCGGCGGTGCCGACGGTGTACTGGATGACGGGCGGGGTGGGGACGGAACAGTGGTCGAGCGCGGCGGGTTCCACCGAGGCCGCGGTGGGGGAAAAACTGGCGTCCCTGCCACCGAACCACTCCCCGAAGTTCGCGCCGGAGGCGGTGGTGACGCTGCGGGGGGCGGTGCACGCGATGGCGGCGGGGGCGCTGGCGTGCCTGGGACGGGGGGCCGCGTAGCCGGCCGGGCGTCGCACAGCCAGGTCCACAGCCAAGTGTCAGAAGGGTGTCAGCGGTACGCCGCTCCGTATGCCAGCGGGGCCGGGGATAACGGTGTGCGGGCACAGTGCGTGCCCGAGTTGCCGTGGCCCCCGGCTGTCGGGAGGCCCTTTCCCAGGAGAGTGAGTGATCATGGCGATGCAGTCCGATCTGGCTTCCCTTGCCGAAGAGATGCTGGCGCTGGAGTCCGAGACGTTCGAGATCAACGACTACGCGGACGTGAGCGAGACGCTGCTCGGCGGCAGCTCGACGAGCTGTGACAGCAGCAGCTGCTCGTCTTCTACGACCAGCACGACCAGCACCTGCGCGTGATACCGACGCGGCGGTAGTGGCCGCGAGGCGTCGGGTCGTCGCCCGATGCCCTGCGGCCGTCACCGCTGAGTGCAGCGCTGACGCGCTGACTGACGCGCTGACGCGCGTATGAAGTAAACGGTGGCAAGGAAAGGAACGAACAACGCCATGCGGCACGGTATTTCACTTCTCCCCGACTGTCGTCCCGACCGGCGTTCGGCGGTGGAGTACTACCGGGATGCCCTGGCGCTGACCCGGTTCGCGGACCAGGCCGGACTCGACTACGTCAAGATGACGGAGCACTACATAGGCGAGTACGGCGGATACTGCCCGAGCCCGCTGACGTTCCTGTCCACGGTCGCAGCGCAGACCGAGCGCATCAGGCTGATGACGGGCGCGGTGCTGCCCGCTTTCCATCACCCGATTCAGATCGCCGCGCATGCCGCGATGGTCGACGCGATCAGCAACGGCCGGCTGGACCTGGGCTTCGGAAGGGCGTGGCTGCCCTACGAGTTCGAGGCGTTCGGCGTCCCGATGGATGAGAGCCGGGACCGTTACGAGGCCACGATCAACGCGGTACTGCGCCTCTGGACGGAGGAGAAGGTAACGGAGGACACCCCGTTCTTCTCCTTCAAGGACGCGACTTCCCTGCCACGCGTCGTACAGGACCCGCACCCGCCCGTCTGGGGCGCGGCGGTCCGCTCCCCGGAGAGCTTCACCTGGCTGGGCGAGCACGGATTCGGCGTCATGCTGGCGCTGGCCCCCCTCAAGCAGGATGTGGGCCTGAGCAAGTACGTCATCGATCTGTACCGGAACGCGTTCGCGGCGAAGCACGGCGCGGACCGCGAGCTCCCGGGAATCGCCTTGAGCACTCCGCTCTACGTGGCGGAGACGGACGAAGAAGCATACCGAGTAGCGGAGCCGTTGTACCGCGAGTACATGTCGGTATGGTCCGAGGCGGCATCGTCCTGGGAGACGACGAAGTCGGGCTCGTATGTGGGCTACGACAGCATGGGAAAGCACGCCAAGAACCTGCGGGACTTCGATGTCCGCAAGCACGGCACGGCCGTGATCGGTTCGCCGGAGACGGTGGTGGAGCGCATCCACGAATTCCGTGAGGCGTATGGCGTGGACACCCTGCTGTGGCAGGTGGATTTCGGCGGCCAGAACCTCGACCAGATGATGTCGAGTCTGAAGCTGTACGTCGAAAAGGTGATCCCGAACCTGTAATTCCGGGACCACCGCCCAGAGCGACAACCAAATAACGAGTCATTTCCCCCCACGATAACGAGGAGACTCTGATGAAGCTCAACACGAC
>NZ_JBHVHQ010000960.1:0-3105 GCF_042800135.1 Streptomyces sp. NPDC057654
ATTGCGGGGGCTGAGCCCCTATAACGACCCCCCCCCCCACCCCGCCCGGCGGGCTTTTGCGGAGGGGGGTCGGGGGAAACCCCCCGATTTTCGAACCCCAGCCCCAACCCCCGCCGCCCGCCAGGGCTACGGCATCCACGCCTTCCAGACAGAAGGGTTCTTCTCCACCCACTTCTTGGCCGCGGCCTCAGGCGAAAGCTTCTCCGAGGCGATCATCTCCGACACCTCGTTCTGCTCGTCCTTCGACCACTTGAACTTCTTCAAGAAGGTCGCCGCGTCCCCGCCGTGCTTCACGAAGTTCGTGTTCAGGTACTTCTGAAGCGGCGTGGTCGGGTATTCGCAGTCCACCGTCGTCGGATCGGCCGCCCCCTTGTCCCCGCACTCGTCGGTGTACTTGGGCAGCTTCACCTCCACCATCGGCACCTCGTTGAAGAGCCACTGCGGCTGGTACCAGTACGTCAGGAACGGCTTCTTCTGCTTCGCGAACTGCTGGATCTGGGTGATCTGCGCCGCCTCCGACCCCGCGAAGACGACTTGGTAGTCCAGATCGAGGTTCTTCACGAGGGCCTTGTCGTTGGTGACGTAGGACGGCGAGCCGTCGAGCAGCTGGCCCTTGCTGCCGCTCTCGGGGGTGCGCAGCTGCTGGGCGTACTTGTTGAGGTTCTTCCAGTTCGTGACCTCGGGGTGCTTGTCGGCCCAGTACTTCGGCACGAACCAGCCGATGTGCCCGATGACGCCGACCCCGCCGGCCGCGGTGATCGTCTTCTTGTCCTTGATGTACCGCTGTTCCTGCTCGGGGTGGCCCCAGTCCTCCATGATGGCGTCGACGCGGCCCTGGCTGAGCGCGTCCCACGCCGGGACCTCGTCCACCTGCACGGTGTCGACGCGGTAGTCGAGCTTCTTCTCCAGGAGGTACTTCGCGACCGCGACGTCCGCCTGTGCGCCGACCCAGGTCTGTACGGAGAGGGTCACCGTCTTCGCGCCCTGGGCGTTCACGTACGGGGATGCCTGCTTGGTCATGTCCGCCGCGCCGCAGCCGGTCGCGGCGAGCAGGCCGAGCCCGGAGACGGCGGCGAGGACGGTCCGCGTACGTACGCTCGTACGAGCCGAGTTACGAGCCATGTCAGGCCCCCTTCCGCGCGCGGCGCGCCGTCGGCTGCGTCACCCGGTCGAGCATCAGCCCCAGGCAGACGATCGCGACGCCCGCCGGCAGGCCCGTGGCGAGGTCGCCCTTGGCGAGGCCGGTGACGACGTCGTAGCCGAGGGCGCCGGAGCCGACGAGGGCGGCGATGGTGACGACGGCGAGTACGAGCACCACGCCCTGGTTGGCGGCGAGCAGCAGCGCGGGCCGGGCGAGCGGCAGTTGGACCTGCCACAGCTGCTGGCCGCTGGTCGCGCCGAGCGAGCGGGCGGACTCCATGGCGGAGGGGTCGACCTGCTTGATGCCCTGGGTGGTGATGCGGACGACGGCCGGCAGCGCGTAGATCACGGCGGCGGCGACGCCCGGCGCGCGGCCGACGCTGAACAGCGCGACCACGGGGATGAGGTAGACGAACTGCGGCATCGTCTGGAACACGTCCAGGACCGGCCGCAGTACCGCTTCCAGCCTGCTGCTGCGGGCGGCGGCGACGCCGACGGCGAAGCCGACGACGAGCGTCACGACGAGCGCGGCCAGCACCTGGGACAGGGTGTCCATGGACGGCTGCCACAGGCCCAGCACGCCGATCGCCGCCATCGCGAGGACGGAGGTCAGGGCGGTGGCCCAGGTGCCGATCAGCCAGGCCAGCGCGGCGACGACGAGCAGTACGCCCCACCACGGGGCGCCTTGCAGGCCGTCGCGGATCGGGTCGAGCACCCAGGTGGTGAAGTGCCCGGCCCAGTCGTTGGTGCCGCCGACGACGGGGACGCCGGAGTAGAGGTGGTCGACCATCCAGTTCTTGGCGTCGTTGACGGGCGCGGCGATGGCCACGGTCCAGCTCGCGGGCCAGATCTGCGAACCGGCGAGCCGGCCGGCGACGGCCACCGCGGCCGTCGCGACCACGACGCCCGCCCAAGCCGCCTTGCCGCGCAGCCACTTGGGGCCGCTCGGCTCGACGCCCATGCGCTCGCCCGCCGCGCCGGTCGTGCGGTCCATGACGATGGCGAGGAGGACGATCGGGATGCCCGCGGCGAGCGCCGCGCCGACGTCGACGGAGGACAGCGCCTGGTAGACGCGGTCGCCGAGGCCGGCCGCGCCGATCATCGAGGCGATGACGGCCATGGACAGCGCCATCATGATGGTCTGGTTGAGGCCGAGCAGCAGTTCCTTGCGGGCCAGCGGCAGCCGGGCGGTCAGCAGCCGCTGCCGGCCGGTGGCGCCGAGCGAGTCGACGGCCTCCAGGACGCCCTTGTCGGCGCCGCGCAGCCCGAGGGCGGTGAGGCGGGCCATGGGCGGCGCGGCGTAGATGACGGTCGCGATGACCGCGGAGGGCACGCCGATGCCGAAGACCATGACGACGGGCAGCAGGTACGCGAAGGCGGGCAGCACCTGCATGGTGTCCAGTACGGGCCGCAGCAGGCGGAACGTACGGTCCGAGAGCCCGCCCGCGAGCCCGAGCAGTCCGCCGAGCACGACGGAGGCGAGGACGGCGACGATCATCAGGGCGAGCGTCTGCATGCCCGGCACCCACATGTCGAGGAGGCCGGTCACCGCGAAGGAGACGAGGGCGGTGACGGCGATCCGCACGCCTGCGACGCGCCAGGCGACGAGGGTGGCGGCGGCGGTCACGCCGGCCCAGCCGAGGGCGAGGAGCACGAGGTAGACGGCGCGCACCGAGATGACGATGGCGTTGCTGACGTGGCCGAAGAAGTAGAGGAACAGCCAGTGGCTGTCGCGGTTGTCGATGATCCAGTCGCTGGCCTTGCCGAGCGGGCCGGACGCGTCGACGGTCAGCGCGTGGGGCCAACTCCCGCTGGCCCATTTGGCGTTGACGATGGGGACGATGATCGCCGCGAGGACGGCGAGCAGCAGGAGCTTGCGGACGGCGGGATGTCGCAGGGCCGATCTGAGGACCGGCGCCGGGGCCGCTTCGGGGGCGGCGGGAGTGGCGACGCTCACACGCGCCT
>NZ_JBHVHQ010000961.1:0-3098 GCF_042800135.1 Streptomyces sp. NPDC057654
CAGGGCCCGTACGGCGGCGATCTCCTCGTCCGGCGGGAAGACGCCGCCCTTGAGCTTGAAGGAGCGGAAGCCGTACGCGTCGGCGAAGCGCCGTGCCTGGGCGACGATCCCCGGCGGGTCGAGGGCGGCGCCCCAGTCGTCCTTGGGCGCGTCGGAGGCGGGTCGGCCGGGGTGGGCGCCCCAGCGGTAGAAGAGGTACGCGCTGTACTCGACGCGGTCGCGGACCTTGCCGCCGAGGAGCGCGTGCACGGGCAGGCCGAGCGTTCTGCCGAGCGCGTCGAGGCAGGCCACCTCGAAGCCGGAGACGACGGAGAGGCGGAGTTTGGCGGCGCTGCGGACGCCGCGCAGCCCTCCGGCGTCGACGCCCCCGGCCGCCGCCCCGGCGGGGGATTCCTCCGCCGCCGCGCATTCCGCCGCCTCGGCCAGCGAGAAGAGCCGGTTCATGTCCGTGACCGATTGGCCGATGAGGGAGTCGGCGAGCGGTCGGGCGAGCGCGAGGTAGTCGCCGTCCCCGTAGGTCTCCCCCACTCCCGTCACGCCGTCGCGCGTGACGACTTCGACGATGAGTCGCGGGGTGTACGGCTGGTGGACGCCCTGGGTGTTGAGCAAGGGCGGGTCGGCTATCAGGATCGGGGTGAGGTGAACCTCTGCGATCGTCAGCGACGTATCCATACGTGAACCATATTCAGGGATGCGTTCAGTGCGCTAGATCTCTTCCCGAGATCACTGGACGACATACCGACTGGTCGGCATCATGTTCCGCGTACGCACCACGCCCCTACCGTTCCACTGGCCTACATCCACCACACCGAGGAGCACGCGATGAGCAAGGGCAACCCGCCGGGGCTCGATCTGGAGCGGCTGAGCGCCCACCTGGACCGCGAACGCCCCGGACTCACGACGGCGCAGCTCACCGCCGAGCTGATCGAAGGAGGCCGCTCCAACCTGACGTACGCGGTCACCGACGGCGACTCCCGCTGGGTGGTGCGGCGCCCCCCGCTCGGCCACGTCCTCGCCACCGCCCACGACATGGGCCGCGAGTACCGGGTGATCAGCGCCCTGCACGACACCGCCGTGCCGGTGCCCGAGACGCTGCTGCTCTGCGAGGACGAGGCCGTCATCGGATCGCCCTTCTACGTCATGGAGTTCGTGGACGGCACCCCGTACCGCAGCGCCGAGCAGCTCTCGGCCATCGGCCCCCGGCGCACCCGCGAGGTGGTCCTCGGCCTCGCCGACACGCTCGTACGGCTGCACTCCGTCGAGCCGGCCGCGGTCGGACTTGAGGACTTCGGGCGGCCCGACGGGTTCCTGGAGCGGCAGCTCCGCCGCTGGGGCAAGCAGCTGGAGGCGTCCCGCAACCGCGAGCTGCCCGGCATCGACGAGCTGCACCAGGCCCTCGCCCGCAAGCTGCCGCGCTCCCCCGGGCCGGCCGTCGTGCACGGCGACTACCGCCTCGACAACGTCCTGGTCACCTCGGACGACCGGATCAACGCGATCCTGGACTGGGAGATGTCCACACTCGGCGACCCGCTCACCGACCTCGGCCTGCTGATGATGTACAGCGAGCAGGAGGCGGTCGAGGGCTCCCCCGTGGCCACCACGCGCGGCGCGCCCGGCCACCCCGAACCCGCCGAGATCGCGGAGCGCTACGCCGCCGGCTCCGGCCGCGACCTCGGCGCCCTGCCCTGGTACACGGCCTTCGCCTACTTCAAACTCGCCGTGATCCTCGAAGGCATCCACTACCGCTACACGCTCGGCCAGACCCTCGGCTCGGGCTTCGAGCGCATCGGCGACCTCGTCCCGGTCTTCATCCGCAACGGACTCACCACCCTTCAGGAGGGCTGAGCACACCATGGACTTCGCATTCGACGCCCGCACCGAGGAGCTGCGCGCCGCACTCCTCGCCTTCATGGACGAGCGGGTCCACCCCGCCGAGCAGGTCGCGGCCGAGCAGCGGGCGAAGCTGGCCTCTCCGTGGGACACCCCGGCGATCGTCGAGGAGCTCAAGGCCGAGGCGCGCGAGCGGGGCCTGTGGAACCTGTTCCTGCCGGACGAGAAGTACGGGGCCGGGCTCACCAACCTCCAGTACGCGCCGCTCGCCGAGATCACCGGCCGCAGCCCGCAGCTCGCGCCCACCGCCCTCAACTGCGCCGCCCCCGACACCGGGAACATGGAGGTGCTCGCCCAGTTCGGCACCGCCGAGCAGCGTCGGCAATGGCTGGAGCCGCTGCTCGCCGGGGAGATCCGGTCCGCGTTCGCGATGACCGAGCCCGAGGTCGCCTCGTCCGACGCCACCAACATCGAGACGCACATCGAGCGCGACGGCGACGACTACATCATCACCGGCCGCAAGTGGTACATCTCCGGGGCCATGAACCCCGACTGCCGGATCTTCATCGTCATGGGCAAGACCGACCCGGACGGCGCGGACCTCCGCCGCCAGCAGTCCATGGTCCTGGTCCCCCGCGACACCCCCGGCGTCGAGGTCCGGCGCGCCATGCAGGTCTACGGCTACGAGGACCACTCGCACGGCGGCCACGCCGAGGTCGTCTTCGACGGCGCGCGGGTGCCCGCGTCCAACCTGATCGGCGAGGAGGGCGGCGGCTTCGCCATCGCCCAGGCCCGCCTCGGCCCCGGCCGCATCCACCACTGCATGCGGCTGATCGGGATGGCCGAGCGGACCATCGAGCTGATGTGCCGACGCGCCATGGACCGTACGGCCTTCGGGAAGCCGCTCGCCCAACAGGGCGTCGTCCAGGAGTGGATCGCGGACGCGCGGGTGGCGGTGGAGCAGCTGCGGCTGCTGGTGCTCAAGACCGCGTGGCTGATGGACACCGTCGGCAACCGCGGCGCGCACACCGAGATCCAGGCCATCAAGATCGCGACGCCGCGCACGGTCGTGGACATCATCGACCGGGCGGTGCAGCTGTACGGGGCCGGCGGCGTCAGCCAGGACTTCCCGCTCGCGGAGCTGTGGGCGGGCGCCCGTACCCTGCGGCTCGCGGACGGCCCGGACGAGGTGCACCAGCGGTCGCTGGCGCGGCGGGAGCTGAAGCGGTACCTCTGAGCGGCGGCACGTGTGAGGGGGTGGCCGGAAC
>NZ_JBHVHQ010000962.1:0-3097 GCF_042800135.1 Streptomyces sp. NPDC057654
GCACGGGCGACCGCGTGACCTTCGCATCGGTGCTCGGGTTCGGGGACGTGGAACACCGCTTCACCTCCCGCGCGGCGCCCTTCGCGCCCTTCGCGCCCTTCGCGCCTGGCCTGATCCAGGAGAGCGCGCAGGCCCCGGCCGGCGCGGGCCTGTTCGAGGCCGTCGACCACCTCGCGGTCTGCCTGCCCGCGGGCGAACTCGACCCGGCCGTACGCCACTACCAGGAGGTCTTCGGCTTCGCCCAGACCTTCGAGGAGCGCATCGTGGTGGGCCATCAGGCCATGGACTCGAAGGTGGTGCAGAGCGCGTCGGAGAAGGTGACGCTCACCCTCATCGAGCCCGACATCACCCGCGAGCTGGGACAGATCGACGCGTTCGTGTCCGCGCACGGCGGCGCGGGCGTCCAGCATGTGGCGTTCCTCGCCGACGACATCACGGAGGCGGTCCGCACCGCCTCCGACCGGGGCGCGCGCTTCCTGTCCACCCCGGACACGTACTACGACACGCTCACGGAGCGGGTCGGCGACCTGTCCGTACCCGTGGCGGCGCTGCGGGAGCTCAACATCCTCGCCGACCGGGACAGTTCGGGCGCGATGCTCCAGATCTTCAGCGAGTCCCGGCACCCGCGGCGGACCCTGTTCTACGAGCTGATCGAGCGGCGCGGGGCGCGCACGTTCGGCAGCAACAACATCAAGGCGCTGTACGAGGCGGTGGAGCGGCAGCACGCGCTCTCCGACTCCACGGCGCCGTCGGCGTGACAGCCGCGCCCGGCCCTCGCGTGCGATCGCCGGAAACGGCCGCCTCCCTCACCACCACGGTCACCATCACTGCCACCGCCACTGAAAAGGACTGAATCATGACCAATCCGTTTGACAACGAGAACGGCACCTTCCTGGTCCTCGTCAACGACGAGGGGCAGCACTCGCTGTGGCCCGCCTTCGCCGAAGTGCCCGACGGCTGGGACATCGTGCACAACGAGGACACCCGCGCCGCGTGCATCGAGTACATCGAGGAGAACTGGACCGACATGCGGCCGAAGAGCCTCATCGCGGAGATGAGCGCCGACCGGCAGACGGCCTGAATCCCCGAGCGGCCGGCGTCCCGGCCGCGGGAGGGAAGGGGCGCGTGGCCTCGGACCGGGTGAGCCGCTACGGCTCGCCCGGTCTTTCCGCGTCTTTCCGCGTCTTTCCGCGTCTTTTCGTGTCTCTTCGCGTCGCTTCGTGCGCGGGTCCGGGCCGAAGACCGTACGGCCGTGCCGACGCTACGGGCGTTCCGGCCGGCCCGCCCCGCGCCGCCGGTAGACGGAGCGCAGCAGCTGGTCCTTGGCCGGGCCGCCGACCCGCCAGCTCACCCGCCACTCGTCCGGCGAGACGACGGTGAACCCGCCCTCGTACAGGTCGTCGACGCAGGGGTGCCGCGTGTCCCAGACGCCGGTGCGCAGATCGAGATCGTGGAACGGGCGGCCGTCGGCGAACGCCACCTCCGCCGTGCCGTCCGGGCGGGGGAACAGCCGCAGGGTGCGGCCCGCCGGGCTCACCGCGCCGCCCCAGGTCAGCTCGCCCTCCTCGATGTGCAGCAGCGCCCCGTCCCCCTCCCCGTCGCCGTCGTCCTCGGGGCGGAAGACGGCCGTGCCGTGGAAGCGGCCGCTCGTGCCCGCGCTCAGGTCGAACAGTTCCCGGTCCACCGTCCATGTTCCGGACAGATAGGACGCGGCGTCGGGAACGGGGTGAACGGCCCCGGCCGGGGGCCGGTCGTCCGGGTGCGGGGGCGGTGCGACGGAAGCCATGGCCCCATTGTCCGGTCCCGCCGCACGTCGCGCGGTACGGGGGCGACGAAGGGCGCGCCGGAGGGCTCGGCGGGCTCCGCGCAATCGGGTAATCCCCACCATTCGAGCCCGACTTGGGTGCACCCGACGGCGGGGAGCGGGCCCTATTGGCGGCGGGTCGGGGGTGCTGGAGGCTGCTGTGACATGACAGCAGTTCACAGAGAACCTTCGAGCACGCCTGCCCCGGCGGCCACCCCGCCGTCATCCGTCTCCCGGCGCCAGATCCTGCGCGGCACGTCCATAGCCGCCGTGGCCGCGCTGGGCGCCGGGGCCGGAACCGGGGCGGCGCACGCGTCGCCCCGCCCGCCCGGCAGCCGGGCCGCGCCCGACCTGGCGGCGGTACGCGAGGTGCTGGCAGGTCTGATCAAGGCCGAGGGGCTGCCCGGCGCACAAGCGGTGATCACCGACGCGGACGGCCGGGTGCGGGAAGTGGCCGCCGGGGCCGGCGACCTGGCCTCGGGACGCCCGTATCCGCACCGCTCCCGGCTGCGGGTGGGCAGCCACACCAAGACGTTCATCGCCACGGTCGTGCTCCAGCTGGCGGCGGAGGGGCGGGTGCGGCTGGAGTCGCCGGTGGAGCGCTATCTGCCCGGCGTGGTCCGCGGCAACGGCAACGACGGCCGCCGCGTCAGCGTGCACCAGATGCTCCAGCACACCAGCGGCCTGCCCGACTTCCCCGAGGACCTGACCGACGAGACCCCCGGATACTTCACCGCCGAGGAGGTGACCCGGCGCATCCTCGCCCAGCCGCCGGAGTTCCCGCCCGGCGAGCGGTGGTCCTACTGCAACCTCAACTACATCCTGCTCGGCATGCTCATCGAGTGCGTCACCGGACACGGCTACGAGCACGAGGTGGAGCGGCGCGTCATCGCGCCGCTGGGGCTCCCGCACACCTACTGGCCGCGCTGGCCCGAGCAGCGGCTGCGCGGCCCGCACCCGAAGGCGTACGCGCAGGTCGCGGGCGGCGGCCACCGGGAGATCACCTTCATCAACACCTCGATCATCGGCTCGGCGGGCGCCCTGGTGGCCACGGCACAGGACCTCACCGCGCTCTACATCGCCCAGCTGGCCGGGGAGCTGCTGCCGCCCGCGCAGCTCGCGCTGATGCGCGACACCATGCCCGCCGACATCGCCCGCGGCGCCGAGTACGGGCTGGGGCTGGCGAGCTACCCGATCGACGGGGGCGCCGGGGGACGGTACTGGGGCCACGGCGGCACCGTCGACGGGACCCGCACCCGCGGCGGCGTCACCGAGGACGGCCGGGCCGTGTTC
>NZ_JBHVHQ010000963.1:0-3092 GCF_042800135.1 Streptomyces sp. NPDC057654
GGGGTGGGGTGTTCGAAGACGACCGTCGGGGCGATGGACAGTCCGGTGGCCGTGCACAGTTGGTTGCGGAACCGCATCGCGAGCATCGAGTCGAAGCCCACCTCGGAGAAGGCGCGGTCCGGCGGTACGGCGCCGGCGCCCGGGTGGCCGAGTACGGCGGCGGCGTGCCGCGTGACCAGGTCGAGGACCGCCTGGCGGCGCCCCGGCCCGTCCAGCGACGCCAGCCGTGCCGCGAGCCGAACGGCGGGCACCTCCTCTTCGCCGGCCTTATCGGCCCTATCGGCCCTATCGGCTTTGTCGGCCTCGTCGGCTTCGTCCGCGGCCGCGGCGTGTTCCGGCGCGGGGTCGTTCGCCCCCGTCGCACGGTCGCCGCCCGTCGGCCGCGGCGCGGCGAACGTGCCGCTGCGGCCCGGCGTGGGCAGCCAGTAGCGGTCCCGCTCGAACGGGTAGGTCGGCACCGGTACGGGCCGGGCGTCGGCGTCCTCGGGCAGCAGCGCCGCCCGGTCGACCGGCGCGCCCGCCGCCCACGCCTCCGCCGAGGAGGCCAGCAGCCGGTTCCGGCCGCCGTCGTCCCGCCGCAGCGTCCCCACGCCCGCCACCGCCCGGCCGCTCTCCTCGGCGACCCTCTCGGCCCCGGCGAGCAGCACCGGGTGCGGGCTGACCTCGATGAGCAGGTCGTGCCCGGCTGCCAGCAGGGAGCGGACGGCGCCCGCGAAGTCGACGGGTTCGCGGAGGTTCCGGTACCAGTAGTCGGCGTTCAGCAGCGCGCCCTCGACGGGCCCGCCGGTGACCGCGGAGTACAGCGGCACGACACAGGAACGCGGGCGAACTCCACTCAGCGCCGTCAGCAACTCTCCCTTGATCTCCGCCACTTGGGCGGAGTGCGCCGCGTAGTCGACGGGGATGCGGCGGGCCCGCAGGCCGTCGCGTTCGCACGCGGTCAGCAGCGCGTCGAGTCCGTCGGGCTCGCCCGCCACGACCACGGCGTCCGGGCCGTTCACCGCGGCGACGCCGCATGCGTCACCGTCCGTGAGCAGGCCGCGTACGCGCTCCTCGGGTGCCGCGACGGACACCATGCCGCCTCGGCCGGCGATGCGCAGCAACGCCTTGCTGCGGAGCGCCACCACCATGGCGGCGTCCTGGAGCGAGAGCGCGCCCGCCACGCAGGCGGCGGCGATCTCGCCCTGGCTGTGACCCACCACGGCGTCCGGCCGGACGCCGATGGCGCGCCAGTAGTCGGCCAGCGCCACCATCACCGCGAACAGCGTGGGCTGCACGACGTCGACCCGGTCGAGTGATGGAGCGTCAGGGGCGTTGCGCAGCACTTGTGTCAGGGACCAGTCCGTATAGGGGGCCAGGGCTTGCGCGCACCGCTCGATGGATTCCGTGAACGTCGGTTCCCGGTCGAGGAGTTGCGCTGCCATACCGGCCCACTGGGAGCCCTGTCCGGGGAAAACGAAGGCAGTTCGGCCTCCCTGGGAGCGGCCCCGCACCGCGCCGGGCGCGGGTTCTCCCTCGGCGACCGCGCCGAGCCAGTCCAGCAGTTCCTCCCGTCCGCTGCCGACGGTCGCCGCCCGGCAGGAGAAGGCCGTACGGGTCGTGGCCAGCGCCCGCGCGAGATCCGCGGGCCGCACCTCCGGGTCGGCCTCGACCCGGTCCAGCAACTGCCGCGCCTGGCGGCGCAGCGCGCCGGGGGTACGGGCGGAGAGCAGCCAGGGGACGGTGGGTGGGCTGGGGTGCGCGGCTTCGCACTCGGCGGGCCCGGCGGACTTGCTGTCGACGGGCCCGGCATCAGCATCAGAAGCGGACCTGGCAGCGTGCTGCGATGTCGGCTCGGTCTCGCGGCGCGGAGCCGGCACGGCATCCGGTGCCTGTTCCAGTACGGCGTGCGCGTTGGTGCCGCTCATTCCGAACGCGGAGACCCCGGCCCTGCGCGGCTCGTGTCCGGCGGGCTCCCATGGGCGGGACTCGGAGAGCAGCCGGACCGCGCCCGCGGACCAGTCGATGCGGTTCGACGCCTCCTCGGCGTGCAGCGTCCGCGGAAGGACCGCGTGCCGCAGCGCCATGACAGTCTTGATGACCCCGGCGACGCCCGCCGCGGCCTGCGTGTGCCCGATGTTGGACTTCAGCGAACCGAGCCACAACGGCCTCTCCGCCGACCGTTCCTGACCGTACGTCGCCAGCAGTGCCTGTGCCTCGATCGGGTCGCCGAGCGTCGTGCCCGTACCGTGCGCCTCGACCAGGTCGATCTGCGAGCCGGTCAGTCCGGCGCCCGCGAGCGCCGCGTTGATGGCCCGCTGCTGTGCGGGGCCGCTCGGCGCGGTCAGGCCGTTGCTCGCGCCGTCCTGGTTCACGGCCGTACCGCGTACGAGCGCCAGTACGGGGTGCCCCAGCCGCTGCGCGTCGGACAGCCGCTCGACGAGAATCACGCCGACGCCCTCGCCCCAGCCCGTGCCGTTCGCCGCCTGGGCGAAGGACCGGCAGCGGCCGTCGGGCGAGAGTCCCTGCTGGCGGCTGAACTCCACGAAGACGTCCGGGCTCGCCATCACCGCCGCCCCGCCGACCAGCGCGAACGAGCAGTCCCCGGACCGCAGCGCCTGCCCCGCGAGGTGGAGCGCGACCAGGGACGACGAGCAGGCCGTCTCCACCGTCACGGCGGGCCCCTCCAGGCCCAGGATGTACGAGATGCGGCCGGACGCCACGCTGGTGACGGTGCCGCTGAGCAGGTGCCCTTCGACGTCGGCGGCCGGGTCCCGCGGCCCGGTCCCGTACCCCTGGGAGGCCACGCCGACGTAGACGCCGCCTTGGCCGCCGCGTACGGAGGCCGGGTCGATCCCGGCTCGTTCCAGCGCCTCCCAGCCGGTCTCCAGCAGCAGCCGCTGCTGCGGGTCCATGGCCAGGGCCTCGCGCGGCGAGACTCCGAAGAACTCGGCGTCGAACTCGCCCGCGCCGTCCAGGAACCCGCCGCCCGTGGCGTAGAACGTGCCCTGCCGGTCGGGGTCCGGGTCGTACAGCTCGGCCAGCGGCCAGCCGCGGTCGGCCGGGTGGTCGCCGATGGCGTCCACGCCGTCGGCGACCAGGCGCCACAGGTC
>NZ_JBHVHQ010000964.1:0-3091 GCF_042800135.1 Streptomyces sp. NPDC057654
CTGTTCACGGCGGTGGCGGTCGCCGACTGCGCCGCGAACCTGATCGCCCACGGCCCCGAGGGGCCGGTGCTGCTGGCGTCCTCGGCGGCGGCGCTGCTGGCCACGGCCGGGTTCCACATCTGGTTCGCCCGGCGCCGGGGCCATTCTCCACCGGTGGAGGAGGCGGGTGGGGCCGGTGACACCATGGGTGCCGACGCCCCCGCCGTACCCGGCGGCGCGGGGGACTTCGCCCTGTGGCGGATGCGTACGACCGTACGGGACGAGCCCGGAACCCTCGCGGCGCTGTGCCGGGCGCTGGCCCACCACCGGGTCGACATCCTGACCCTCCAGACCCACCCGCTGGCCTCCGGCACCGTCGACGAGCTGCTGGTACGGGCCCCGGCCGCCCTGCTGCCCGCCGAGCTGACGCGGGCGGCGGCCGCCGGGGGCGGCAGCGGCACCTGGGTGGAGCGGGCCGACGCCCACGATCTCGTGGACGCGCCCACCCGCGTCCTGGCCCTCGCGACGCGCACCGCGCTGGACGCGGCGGAACTGCCGCTCGCGTTGCGCCAGTTGCTCGGCCGGTGCACGATCCGCTCGCTGCCCGAGCGGCGTACGGACCCGGCGCCGCCCGCCGAGGGCGTGCTGGAGGAGACGGTGATGCGGCTGCGCGACCCGTCCGGCGGGACGATCACGGTGGAGCGCCCGTATCTGCCGTTCACCCCCGCCGAGTTCGCCCGCGCGCACGCCCTGGTCGGGCTCGACGCCCGGCTCGGGCCGCGGGTGCCGTACCGCCGGGACGTGCTCACCCTGCCGGAGGGCAACGAGATCACCGTGCGCCGGGCGGGCCCCGAGGACGTCGGCGCGGCGCGCGAGATGCACGCGCGGTGCACGCCCGCGACGCTGGCGCTGCGCTATCACGGCCCGGCCGGCGACGCCGACCGCTATCTGCCCCATCTGCTGAGCCCGCGGCACGGCCGCACCCTGGCCGCGTACACCGCCTCGGGGCGGCTGGCGGCGCTCGGCCATCTGCTGTGGGACGGCGACGAGACGGAGGTCGCGCTGCTCGTCGAGGACGCCTGGCAGCGGCGCGGCGTCGGCGCGCAGCTCCTGGCGCGGCTGGTCGCGCTGGCGCGGGAGGCGGGGTGCGGCAGCGTCTACGCCGTCACGCGGGCCGCGAACACGGGGATGGTCGCGGCCATGCGCGGCCTGGAGCTGCCGCTGGACTTCCAGATCGAGGAGGGGACGCTGGTCATCTCCGCGCGGCTGGCGGACCGGCCCGCGCCGCCGGAGTCGGAGGCCGCGCCCGTACCCGTGGTGCGCCGGGAGTCGCCCGGTCACTGAGCATCCGGCACCGTTTCTTGCGGTATCGGGTGTGACGTGCGCATCAGGTGTGTGACGGGCAATGGCCGTGACGGGGCGGACCGTTCCGTACGAGGATGGGCCGCATGCTCCAGAACACCGACAACCCGCTGCCCCGTCAGGTCGCCGACGCCTACGTCGACGCGCTCATCGAACTCGACCCGATCACCGGCACGTATCTGGGGGTCGCGGAGAGCGCCCGCCTCCTGCCCGACTTCTCCCCCGACGGGCAGGAGGCGCTGGCCGCTCTCGCCCGTACGACCCTCGCCCGGCTGGCCGAGGCCGAGCGGCGGCCCGGCGGGGACAGCGACGCCGAGCGGCGCTGCGCGCGGCTGCTGCGCGAGCGGCTGACCGCCGAACTGGCCGTGCACGAGGCCCATGAACCGCTGCGCGCCGTCAGCAACCTGCACTCCCCCGCCCACTCCGTGCGCCAGATCTTCACGCTGATGCCGACCGGGACCGCCGAGGAGTGGGCGTCGATCGCGGCCCGGCTGCGCGTCGTCCGGGGCGCGCTGGAGGGCTACCGGGCGACGCTCGCCGAGGGACTCGACCGCGAGCTGCACGCGGGTCCGCGTCAAGTCTCCACGTTCATCGGCCAGTTGGACGAGTGGATCGGCTCCGACGGCGGCTGGTTCGCGGAGTTCGCGGCCGAGGGGCCCGAGTCCCTGCGCGGCGAGCTGGACGAGGCCGCGGCCGACGCGACGGCCGCCGTCACCGAGCTCCGCGACTGGCTGCGCGACGTGTACCAGCCCGCCGTCGAGGGGTCCCCCGAGGTCGTCGGCCGCGAGCGGTACGCGCGCTGGGCGCGCTACTGGAACGGCACGGACCTCGACCTCGACGAGGCGTACGCCTACGGCTGGTCGGAGTACCACCGCATCCACGCCGAGATGCGCGCCGAGGCCGAGAAGATCCTGCCCGGCGCCGGCCCCTGGGAGGCGCTGAGCCACCTGGACACGCACGGCGAGGCGATCGAGGGCGTCGAGGAGACCCGCGGCTGGCTGCAAGGGCTGATGGACGAGGCGATCGAGGCGCTGGACGGCACACACTTCGAGCTGGCGGACCGCGTCAAGCGCGTCGAGTCGATGATCGCGCCGCCGGGCAGCGCCGCGGCCCCCTACTACACGCAGCCGTCGGTGGACTTCTCCCGGCCGGGCCGCACCTGGCTGCCGACAATGGGCGAGACCCGCTTCCCCGTCTACGACCTGGTGTCCACCTGGTACCACGAGGGCGTGCCGGGTCATCACCTCCAGCTCGCGCAGTGGGCGCACGTGGCGGACCAGCTCT
Organism: Streptomyces sp. NPDC057654; assembly: GCF_042800135.1. Taxonomy (NCBI): domain Bacteria; kingdom Bacillati; phylum Actinomycetota; class Actinomycetes; order Kitasatosporales; family Streptomycetaceae; genus Streptomyces; species Streptomyces sp. NPDC057654. The sequence continues at coordinate 2,626 of NZ_JBHVHQ010000964.1, forward strand.
CCCGCTACCAGGCCACGATCGGCATGGTCAGCGCCAACGCGGAGGGCTGGGCCCTCTACGCGGAGCGGCTCATGGACGAACTGGGCTACCTCGGCGACGCCGAACGCCGCCTGGGCTACCTCGACGCGCAGATGATGCGTTCGGTGCGCGTCATCGTGGACATCGGCATGCACCTGGAACTGGAGATCCCCGACCACTCCCCCTTCCACCCCGGCGAACGCTGGACCCCCGAACTCGCCCGCGAGTTCTTCGGCCTCCACAGCGGCCGCCCCGCGGACTTCGTGGACAGCGAGCTGGTGCGCTACCTCGGCATGCCCGGCCAGGCCATCGGCTACAAGCTGGGCGAGCGCGCCTGGCTGCTGGGCCGGGAGAAGGCCCGCGAGCGGCACGGCGACGCCTTCGACCTCAAGGCGTGGCACATGGCGGCACTGTCCCAGGGCTCGCTGGGCCTGGACGACCTGGTGGA
>NZ_JBHVHQ010000965.1:0-3088 GCF_042800135.1 Streptomyces sp. NPDC057654
CCCCTTACCCGTGCGGGGGCCGCCGCCTACACTCCTGCGATGACCACCGAACGGATCAGCCCGCCCCTGGCAGGCGGCGAGCGCGAGACGCTGCGCGCCTATCTCGACTTCCACCGCGCGACGCTCGCCATGAAGTGCGACGGCCTCGGGGACGACGAACTGCGCCGCCAGTCGATGCCGCCCTCGACCCTCTCGCTGCTCGGGCTCGTGCGGCACATGGCCGAGGTGGAGCGCACCTGGTTCCGCCGGGTGATGGGCGGGGAGGACATCCCCCTCGTGTGGTCCGCCGAGGGCGACTACCAGGAGGCGTACGACGCGAGCGGCGCCACGCGGGCGGAAGCGTTCGAAACCTGGCGGACGGAGGTCGAGCACGCGCGGCGGATCGAGCGTGAGGCGGAATCGCTGGACATCACCGCCTATCAGCCCCGGTGGGGCGAGCATGTGTCGCTGCGGCTGGTGATGCTGCACTTGATACACGAGTACGCCCGGCACAATGGCCACGCCGACTTCCTGCGCGAGGGAATCGACGGGACTGTGGGAGCTTAAGAGTTCGACAGTCGAAGGCCTTGAGGGGACGGAGTCGGCCGGCCCGATTCAGCCGACCGCCCCGCCGCCGTGTTTCCCCAGGTCAGTGCCGCTATCGAGGGATGCTTCAGCCCGTCGGACCGTTGCCGCCCATCGTCGCGGCGAAAGACGTCGGATCGGCGTCGAATCCCCGTGCGGACTCGTGGAATTTCCACTTTCCCGCGGCGTCCCTGACGAATTCGGCGACCGTCGAGGCGGTCGATCCGGAAACGGCGGAGAAATCGCTTTCCGACAGCACCGTATATCCCTCCAGGATCTGGACTCCGGTATTCGCGACGTCGCCGAAGGTCTTCCGTCCGTCACGCTGCTGAATGGCCACGCCCACGACCACCCGCGTGTATACGGGCGCCAGCCGGCTGAGCTCTAAGGTCATGACCTCGTCGGAGCCGAAGCCCTGGCCGGTCCGGCTGTCCCGGTTGAGGGTGATCGTGCCGTCCGGCGACCGGCTGTCGAAGTGCACGAGGTACGCGGGCGCGCCATGCGCGGCGTCCGCGGAATAGGTCGCGGCGATGATGTCGAGGTCGTGCGCGGGCGAGCCGGAGGGGCTCGGGTCCCATTTCAGCGTCACCTTGACCTTCTCGATGCCTTTGTTGAGGCCGCTCATCGGTCGTCCCTTCCTCGTAACTGCCCAGGACCCAGCGCTGGTTGACCATGTTGCCACCCTTGCCGCGGGAAGGGGCCCGGACGGCCGCTGCGCCCCAAGGCGTGATGCGGGCCACGGTCCGCGCCGTACGATGGCGCCGTGCTGGTCAAGTGGATTCGCTGCACCGTGGTGGACCGCCGCGGTTTCGAGCGAGGGCAGCGGAAATGGGCGGGATTGCTCGGCGAACCGGGGTTCCGGGGTCAGGGTGGAGGTTGGAGCAAGGGGCGCCCGCACGTGGCGCATCTCTTCGGGTTCTGGGAGAGCCGGTCGTTCTACGACTCGTTCATGGCCCGATCGCACGACAGGCTCGCGGCCGCGCAAGCAGGCACGTACAAAGACATGCAAGTCCGGCTTTTCGAGCACCAACTCGACGTGAAAGTCGGATTCCGGCCGCACTTCGCGGACGCGGACGTGGTGCGCGTCGCACACTGCCGGGTCCGCGAGGAACGGCTGGAGCACTTCACCCTGATGCAGGAAAAGGTGTGGAACCCGGCCATGGCCGGATCACCGGGCATGCTGCGCGGATCGTTCGGCCAGGCCCCCGGGGGCGAGTTCCTGGTGCTGTCGATGTGGGACTCCCAGGCCGAACACGGCAAATATCGCACGGACCGGGTCGAGCGGCTCGCGTCGAGGACGCAGATCGAAGCGGACATGACGGCGATAGCCGGGGACGTGGTCGCCATCGAGCCCTCCTGGACCGTCTGACGGCTCCCGCCCCCCTCGCGGTACCCGTCCGCGGGCAGCATGAGGCAGGCCGCCGCCACCCGATCTAGGCTGGAGTGCATGGCACGGCCCCGGCGCATAGTCCTCATCCGGCACGGCGAATCGGAGGGGAATGTCGACGACACGGTGTACGAACGAGAACCCGATCACGCCCTGAGCCTCACGGAGGCCGGGCGCAAGCAGGCCGAGGAGGCCGGCACCGGACTCCGCGCGACCTTCGGCGACGAACGCGTCTCCGCGTACGTCTCGCCCTACCGGCGCACCCACCAGACCTTCCAGGCGCTGCGCCTCGACGCCTCACGGGTCCGGGTCCGCGAGGAGCCGCGACTGCGCGAGCAGGACTGGGGGAACTGGCAGGACCGCGACGACGTGCGCAAGCAGAAGGCGTACCGCGACGCGTACGGGCACTTCTTCTACCGCTTCGCCCAGGGCGAGTCCGGCGCCGACGTGTACGACCGGGTCGGGGCCTTCCTGGAGAGCCTGTGGCGCAGCTTCGAGGACCCCTCCCACCCGCCGAACGTCCTCCTCGTCACCCATGGCCTGACCATGCGCCTCTTCTGCATGCGCTGGCTCCACTGGAGCGTCGCGGAATTCGAGTCCCTGTCGAACCCCGGCAACGCCGAGTCCCGCACCCTGCTCCTCGGCGACGACGGCCGCTACCACCTTGACCGCCCGTTCGAGCACTGGTGCACACCGGAGCCGTACGGCATCGCGGGTTAGAGTCGCTGCGATGACCGCTGACCGTTCCCTCCGCTCCCTCGCGAGCCTCCGCGGGCTGACCGTGGGCGACGCCCTCGGCTCCCAGTTCTTCGTGCCCGCCAACTACCCGTCCCTCAAGCGCCGCGAACTGCCCTCCGCCCCCTGGCAGTGGACCGACGACACCGAGATGGCCTGCTCCGTGGTGGCCGTCCTGTTCGTGTACGGACGCGTCGACCAGGACGCCCTGGCCCGCTCCTTCGCCGTCCACCACGACTTCGACCGCGGCTACGGCCCCGCGGTGAACCGGATGCTGCGCCTGGTCCGCGAGGGCGGCGACTGGCGCGAACTCGCCTCCGGCCTCTTCCAGGGCCAGGGCTCCTGGGGCAACGGCGCGGCCATGCGGATCGCCCCGCTGGGCGCCTGGTACGCGGACGACCC
>NZ_JBHVHQ010000966.1:0-3087 GCF_042800135.1 Streptomyces sp. NPDC057654
GTTCCACCCCACGGTGCTGTGGCTGGGGCCCGACGCGGAGGGCCAGCAGCCGCTGGTGTCCGAGGCGGTACGGGGCGAGGGCGCCCACCTCGTCGACGCGGACGGTGTCCGCTTCATGCTCGGGCAGCACGAACTGGCCGAGCTGGCGCCGCGCGACATCGTCGCCAAGGCCATCACGCGGCGGATGCGTGAGCGCGGCGCCGAGCACATGTACCTCGACGCCCGCCACTTCGGCGCCCGGATGTGGGACAAGCGCTTCCCCACCATCCTCGCCGCCTGCCGCTCCCACGGCATCGACCCGGTCACCGAGCCGATCCCGGTGGCCCCCGCCGCCCACTACGCCTCCGGCGGCGTACGGACCGACCTGCGCGGCCGCACCACGGTCCCCGGCCTGTACGCGTGCGGGGAGGCCGCCTGCACCGGCGTCCACGGAGCCAACCGGCTCGCGTCGAACTCGCTCCTGGAGGGCCTGGTCTTCGCGGAGCGCATCGCGGCGGACGTCACGGGCCCGGGGGCGGCGCCCCGTATCCGTACGGAAACCCCCTCCGCGGTCCCCACATCGGACGCCCCCACCGCCGAATCCGCCCTCGTGGCCCCCGAAGCGCGCTTCGCCGTCCAGCGGGTGATGACCACCGGAGCCGGAGTCCTGCGCTCCGCCGCCAGCCTCGCCGAGGCGGCGACGCGGCTGACACAGCTGCACGCCGGCGCCGTGGACGAACTGGCCCGCGAGGGCAAGACCGCCGAGCCCTCCGTCGAGACCTGGGAGACGACCAACCTCCTCCTCGTCGCCCGCGTCCTCGTCGCCGCCGCCCAGCGCCGCGAGGAGACCCGCGGCTGCCACTGGCGCGAGGACTGCCCGGAGCGCGACGACGCGGCCTGGCACCGCCACCTCCTCGTGGCGCTGCGCCCGGACCGCACCCTCGCCGTCCGCACGACCGACACCCCCGCCTTCCCCGCGACCATCGCCCACCTCCCCGAGACCCCCAAGACCCCCGAGACGGAGTCGAATCAGTGAGCACCCCCGACCTCCCCCTGCTCCAGATCGGCCGCGTCGGCCAGGACCCCGCCGACGCGGGCTCCGGCGGCGGCTGCGGTGACGCGTGCGGCTGCGGTGGCGGTGAGCCGTACGACGCCGACCCGCTCGAATGCGGCCTCGACCCCGGCCTCGCCCAGCTGATCGCCGCCGCGGGCCTCGACCCCGTGCAGGTCGAGGACATCGCCCACCTGGCCATCGAGGAGGACCTCGACCAGGGCGTGGACGTCACGACCGTCGCGACCGTCCCCGAGGACGCCGTCGCCGTCGGCGACTTCACCGCGCGCGAGAGCGGCACCGTCGCCGGGCTGCGCGTCGCCGAGGCGGTCCTGTCCGTCGTCTGCATGGACGAGTTCGAGGTCGACCGGCACGTGGAGGACGGCGACCGGGTGAGCGCCGGTCAGAAACTGCTGTCCGTACGGGCCCGTACCCGCGACCTGCTCACCGGCGAGCGCAGCGCCCTCAACCTGCTGTGCCGCCTCTCCGGCATCGCGACCGCGGCCCGCGCCTGGGCCGACGTCCTGGACGGCACGAAGGCCGAGGTCCGCGACACCCGCAAGACCACGCCCGGCCTGCGCGCCCTGGAGAAGTACGCGGTCCGCTGCGGCGGCGGCGTCAACCACCGCATGTCGCTGTCGGACGCCGCGCTCATCAAGGACAACCACGTCATCGCGGCGGGCGGGGTGGCCGAGGCGTTCAAGGCGGTACGGGCGGAGTTCCCGGACGTGCCGATCGAGGTCGAGGTGGACACCCTCGAACAGATCCCGCCGATCCTCACCGAGGGCGCGGACCTCATCCTGCTCGACAACTTCACCCCCGAGCAGACCCGCGAGGCCGTAGCACTCGTAGCGGGCCGCGCCGCCCTGGAGTCCTCCGGCCGCCTCACCCTCGACAACGCGCGCGCGTACGCGGACGCCGGCGTCGACTACCTCGCCGTCGGGGCCCTCACGCACTCCTCGCCGATCCTGGACATCGGCCTGGACCTCCGCGAGAACGACGACGACAACGACAACAATGACGCCAACGACGCCAACGACGCGCACGGTGCGAGCGACGGGGAGCGGGCCTGATGCTGCTCACCATCGACGTCGGAAACACCCACACCGTCCTCGGCCTCTTCGACGGCGAGGACATCGTCGAGCACTGGCGGATCTCCACGGACGCCCGCCGCACCGCCGACGAACTGGCCGTCCTCCTCCAGGGCCTGATGGGCATGCACCCGCTGCTCGGCGAGGAGCTGAGCGACGGCATCGAGGGCATCGCCATCTGCTCCACCGTCCCCTCCGTCCTCCAGGAACTGCGGGAGGTGACCCGCCGCTACTACGGCGACGTTCCCGCGATCCTCGTCGAGCCCGGCGTCAAGACGGGCGTGCCGATCCTGATGGACAACCCGAAGGAGGTCGGCGCCGACCGCATCATCAACGCGGTCGCGGCCGTCGAGCTGTACGGCGGGCCCTGCGTCGTCGTGGACTTCGGCACGGCCACCACCTTCGACGCCGTCAGCGCGCGCGGCGAGTACGCGGGCGGCGTCATCGCGCCCGGCATCGAGATCTCCGTCGAGGCGCTCGGCGTCAAGGGCGCCCAGCTCCGTAAGATCGAGCTGGCCCGGCCGCGCAGCGTCATCGGCAAGAACACCGTCGAGGCCATGCAGTCCGGCATCCTCTACGGCTTCGCCGGGCAGGTCGACGGCGTCGTCACCCGCATGGCCGCCGAGCTCGCCGACGACCCCGAGGACGTCACCGTCATCGCGACGGGCGGCCTCTCGCCGCTCGTTCTCGGCGAGTCGTCCGTCATCGACGAGCACGAGCCGTGGCTCACGCTCATCGGGCTGCGCCTCGTCTACGAACGCAACGTCTCGCGCGCTTAGCATCGTCCCCGACGATCTTGGTCGGGCCCGGTCGGCCCGGCCGAGCAACCAACCCGACGCATGAACGGTCCTGCAAGCGGGGGGAGTTGCGGGAGCGGGCGAGGGCGTGGGGCGTATGGGTGTGAAGCGGAAGTTATGCCGCGCGGCGGTGGCCGTGGCCGCGCTGGCGGCCGGAGCGGTACTGGCG
>NZ_JBHVHQ010000967.1:0-3078 GCF_042800135.1 Streptomyces sp. NPDC057654
CGGCGACGTCGTCGACGCCGAGCTCGTCGAGGGCCCGCTTGGCGGCGGCGACCTGCGGCTGCCCGCCGTCGACGACGACGAGCTGCGGGGGGTAGGCGAAGCGCTTGGGGCGGCCGTCGTCGTCAAGGGGGCCGGATTCGAGGGGACCGGATTCGAGGGGATCGCCGGAAGGGGCGTCCGCTGTCGTGCCCGGCTCTTCCGCCCCCTCCGCCCACTCCCCGGTCTTCTGCTTCTCCTGGAGATAGCGGCGGAAGCGGCGGCCGATGACCTCGTGCATGGACCGGACGTCGTCCTGGCCCTCGAACGTCTTGATCTGGAAGCGCCGGTACTCGCTCTTGCGGGCCAGCCCGTCCTCGAAGACGACCATGGAGGCCACCACGTCGTCGCCCTGGAGGTGGGAGATGTCGAAGCACTCGATGCGCAGCGGGGCCGAGTCCAGGCCGATCGCCTCCGCGATCTCCTCCAGGGCGCGGGAGCGGGTGGTCAGGTCGGAGGCGCGCTTGGTCTTGTGCAGGACGAGCGCCTGCTGGGCGTTCCGCTGCACGGTCGCCATCAGGTCCTTCTTGTCGCCGCGCTGCGGGATGCGCAGGCTGACGCCGGAGCCGCGGCGCTCCGCGAGCCACTGCGCGACGGGCTCGACCGGGTCGGGGAGCGCGGGGACGAGGACCTCCTTGGGGACCGCGTCGCCCTTCTCCTCGCCGTACAGCTGCTGGAGGGCGTGCTCGACGAGGCCCGCGGTGTCGACGGCCTCGACCTTGTCGGTGACCCAGCCGCGCTGCCCGCGGACCCGGCCGCCGCGTACGTGGAAGATCTGCACGGCGGCTTCGAGTTCGTCCTCGGCGACGGCGATCAGGTCGGCGTCGGTGGCGTCGGCGAGGACGACGGCGTTCTTCTCCATGGCGCGCTTGAGCGCCTCTATGTCGTCGCGGAGCCGGGCCGCCTTCTCGTACTCCATGTCCTCGGCGGCGTCGCGCATCCCCGCTTCGAGCCGTCGGATGTACGCGCCGGTGCGCCCGGCCATGAAGTCGCAGAACTCCTCGGCCAGTTCACGGTGCTCCTCGGGGGTGACCCGGCCGACGCAGGGCGCGGAGCACTTGCCGATGTAGCCGAGCAGGCAGGGCCGGCCGATCTGGGCCGAACGCTTGAACACCCCGGCGGAGCAGGTCCGTACCGGAAAGACCCGGAGCATCAGGTCGACGGTCTCGCGGATCGCCCACGCGTGCCCGTACGGCCCGAAGTACCGCACGCCCTTCTTCTTGGGGCCGCGCATCACCTGGACCCGCGGGAACTCCTCGTTGAGGGTGACGGCGAGGGACGGATAGCTCTTGTCGTCGCGGTACTTGACGTTGAACCGCGGGTCGAACTCCTTGATCCACGAATACTCCAGCTGGAGCGCCTCGACCTCGGTGGACACGACGGTCCACTCGACGGAGGCGGCCGTGGTGACCATCGTCCGGGTACGCGGGTGCAGCCCGGCGAGATCCTGGAAGTACGAGGAGAGCCGCTGACGGAGGCTCTTCGCCTTCCCTACGTAGATCACCCGGCCGTGCTCGTCACGGAATTTGTAGACCCCGGGCGAGTCGGGGATCTGTCCCGGCTTGGGTCGGTAGCTGCTGGGGTCGGCCATGCCAGACACCCTACTGGCGGCCGGTGACACTTCCGCCGCCGAGCGGGCCCGGGGGCCCGCTTGTGGCGGGGGTGGTTGGGCGTGTGGGGGTCCGGCTTACGCCGGGGGCGGTTCCGGCTGCGCCGGGGCCTGGGGGCGGCTCGCGCCGGGGGAAGTTCCGGCCTGCCCCAGGTGAGTCCGGCTTACGCCGGGGCTGGGGCCGGCTCGCGCCGAGGGAGGGTTCCGGCTTACGCCGGGGCATGGGGAACGCTTGAGCCGGGGCTCAGGGCCGACTTGAGCCGGGGCCTCCCGTTCCAGGGGCGGGACTGGGGCCGACGGCGCGGGGACCGGCCCCCGCTCGTGCTGGGACCGGGGATCGCCCGTGCCGGGGTCGGCCTATGCCATGGCCGTAAGCCTGCTCGTGCCGGGCCGGGGAAGGGCCCTACGGGACACGGGAGAGCGGGTCCGAATGTCCTATAGGACACGGGAGAACGGGGCGGGGCTCCACCGGACGCAAGAGAGCTGGACCGGGGCCCATTGAGGCGTGGGAGAGCCGAGGCCGCAGGCCTATGAGGCACGGCTGTACGAGAGAGTCGGGGCCTCTCCCGTAGGGGAGTGGAGCCCCGGCGGCGGGGAGGCGCTGCCGCCGGGGCCGCTGGTCGAGGACGGGCCGACCGGGACGTCCAGCCGGGGCCGCGGGCCGATCCGCGGTCCCGAACCGTACGCGGCGCGGGCCGGGCCCCGTCCGCACCGGCCCCGGCGAATCGGTCTTGCCGGGGCCGGAATCGGGTCAGGCGCGGCGTCGCCGCCTGGCCGCGACCACGGAGAGGCCGAGGGCCACCACGGCCGCGCCGCCCGTCGCGAGGGAGGTCGCGGTCAGCAGGCCGTCGTTGTCGTGCGTCACCGACGCGGCCTGCGCCACAGCCGGCGCGTCGCCCTTGGCGGCATCGGCACCGGCACCGGAATCGGCGCCGTAACCGCCCGCCAACCCCTTCTTGGCGTACTCAGAGCCCGGCATCTTGTCGCCGTACGCCTTGTGCACCCGTGCCTGGTACGCCTCGACGGTCGTCCCCTTCGCGCCCACGGTGCGCTCGGCGTCGGCGTCCAGCGGCAGCACCCGGTCCCCGCGCTGCACGTACCAGGCGTCGATCTGCGGCTCGCGGAAGACGGTTCCGCCGCTCGCCTTCTCGGCTCCGGCCGCCGCGTAGCGCGTCTCGTCGTCGCCGGTGGCGATGTTGACCACCTTGTACGAGCCGCCCTGCCGGACGGCCCATACCGACGCCTTCCGCCCGTCGGCGGAGACGGCCTTGGTGGCGAGGAAGTCGAGCTTCGCCACGGGGGCCTCGGCCTTCCCTGCCACGAACTCCGGCGCGAGCGTGTAAACGGGGACCGTCGCGCCCTCGACCTTGGGCGTCGCCTTCGCCTTGGCCACCGCTCCGCCGGCCGCGCTGTCGCGGGCGAAGAAGCGGGAG
>NZ_JBHVHQ010000968.1:0-3075 GCF_042800135.1 Streptomyces sp. NPDC057654
GGACACCACCGAGCACCCTGGGGGCCGGCCGTAAGACGACCGGCCCCCAGGCGCTTTGCGAGGGGGAGGCGAACAGATGGAACGGGTGTGGATGACCGGCGGCACCGCTGCCGCGAACGCGACGGAAGCCGAAGGGCTCGCAGGCGTCCGCCGGGCTCCGGCCGCGCGCGTCCGTGCGGTTGCTGCCGAGGGGCCGGTCGCGCTGGCCGTCGTGGGCGATTGCCCGGTCACCGAGCACGAGCTTCGCAGCGTGCTTCCGGCTGTGTCGGCAGGCCGGTGGGCGGAGTTGACCCGGTGGCCCGGCTCGTACTGGGTGGTCGCGGACAGCGGGCGACAGCGGTTCGTGTGCGGCGATCTCGCCGGCACCCGGGCCGTCTACTACGCGCCGTACGAGGCGGGGACGGCATGGGCCGACGAGCCGGGCCTGCTGGGGCGTCCGCTCGTGCCGGGCTTGCCGTTGCTGGCGGCCCGGCTGACTGCGGGCGAGCACCACTGGCCGCACCGCACGCCGTACGAGCAGGTCCGCATGGTGCCTGGCGGGTTCGGGCTACTGCTCGTGCCTGGGGCGCCGCCGCAGCTCATCGACGTCCGCTGCGTCGATCCCGTGAACGACCTTCGGGAGGGCGCCGAGCGGTTCGGCCGCGCGCTCACCGATGCTGTTCAGCGTCGCGTTCGCGCCACCGACGGGGTGGTGGGAGCGGATCTGTCCGGCGGACTGGACTCCTCGGCGGCCGTCGTACTCGCGGCCGGTGCCGGGGCCGTGCACGCGGTCACGTACACCGACGGCTACACCAGCGGCGAGGACATGACCTTCGCCTCCCGGATCGCCGAGCACACCGGTATCCGGCACACGGTCGCCACCGGCACCGACGAGCAACTGCCCTTCGGCTTCCCTCCCGGGCAACCGACCGGGGAAGAGCCGGTACTGGAGGCCGCGATGTACGCCATGGACACCGCCTACCTCCGCCCCGTACGAGGTCTGCCGCTGCATCTGACCGGGCACGGCGGGGACATCGTGCTCGACTCCTCCTCGGCCTGCTGGGTCCGCCTCCTCCAGGACGGCCGCCGCCGCGAGGCCCACCGCCAGGCCGTCGCGTTCGCCCGGCTCCGCAACACCGCCCCCGGCCCGTACTGGAAGGCCCTCAAGCAGGCCGCCGGTCTCGGCCGGGCCGGCTCCCTCGAACGCGCCGCCGAGGCCCTGGAAGACGGGCCCATTGCGCCGGGCCCGGCCGTGGCCGGCTGGTCGTGGTGCCGCCTGGGAGCCGGGGCATCGTGGCTGACCGACGAAGGCCGCCACCAGGTGGCCGCACTGCTGCGGCAGGCCGCCCGCGACCGGCAGCAGGAGCCGGCCGACGAGTTCGACCAGTGGGCCGCCCTGCGGTCGGTGGCCGCCTCCGCCCGCGGCTGGGCCCCGTACGCCGCGGCCCTCGGCGTGACGCCGGTGTACCCGTACCTGGACAACGAGGTCGTCCGGGCCGCGTTCGCCGTCCCGGCCCTCGCCCGGCGCGGGCTGGTGACGTACAAGCCACTGCTGCGGGCCGCGCTGCCCGAGCTTCCCGATTGGCTAACCTCGCGCCGCTCCAAGGGGTCGTTCACCGCCCAGCGCATCGCCGGACTCGCCCGCCACCAAAACCGGCTGGAGGAGCTGGTGGTCAGCAGCCCACTCGCGGTCGGCGGGCTCGTCGACCCCGTGGCAGTCCGCGCCGCTCTCGCACAGGCGGCCCGGGGCCGGAGCGCAACGGTGATCGCCGACCTGCACCAGCTGATCGTCACGTGCTGGTGGCTGACCGGCCAGACGGCCGGCAAGGAGGTGACGGCGTGCTGACCCCCGCCCGGCACGTCCACCACGCCACGGGCCCGCACGGCACGGCGGTGCTCGACATCCGGCGGGGTGCGTGGCTCATGCTCGACCCGGACGCCTCGAAGATCTGGCACGCCGTCACCGTCCGCGGCGGCACGGTCGGGCTCGCCGATGAGATCGCCGTTCGCACCGGCCAGGACCCGCAGGTGATCGGCGAGCGGATCGCCGTCTTCGTCGACACGCTGGTGACCACCGGCGTACTCGTCGACACCGCCCGCCCCGCCCGGCGAAGGCGGTGGCCGCGGTGACCGTCATGGTCCCCACCGCGCGGCCCGCCGTGCCCTTCCCCGACCGCTTGGTGGCCGCCGTCGCGCTCGCCCTGTCACTGGCGATGAGCTGGTGGCCGCTGCGTCGGCAGATCGCCGCCGTACGGCTGCTGCGCGGCCTGCCGTACGCGCGCCTTGCCCGCCTCGAAACCCTCTACACGGCCGTGCTGGCAGTGATCCCTTCCTGGTGGCCGGGCCGGGTCGCCTGTATGGAGATCAGCCTCGCCACCGTCCTGGCGACCGCCCTCACCGGCCGCCAGGCCCGCTGGGTACTCGGCGCCCGCTTCCTCCCGGACGCCGCGCACGCCTGGGCCGAGGTCCCCGAAGGCGCGGCCGGGCGGGACATCGGCGATGCCGTCGACCGGCCATGGACGCCGGTCCTGTCCGTGCCGTAGACGGCCCTGGGCGGCCGTGGTCCGAGGTCGGCCCGAGTCTCCCCGCCCCGGACCACAGCCTCACCCGAACGAGTGAAAGCCGGGCGGCGTTGCTGACGTTCGGTCCGGGCGACCTGGACTGATGAGGACTCAGGGCAACAATTCCGTTGCCCGGCCGCCTGGCCCGGCCCCCTCATGGGGCCGTGAGTTCTTCCGCATCCTCGCCGCCCGCTGCCGGCGCGGGACAGCCGCCCGTGATGCGCCTGGCCTCCGACCGGCACTTCGAGGCGAGCGTCAACCTGTCCACGTGGGGGATAGCGCGCCGGCTGCCCCGCACCCTCACCGATGCGGCCCGGCTCGGCCGGCGTACCGACCGAAGCGCGGTCCTGACCCTGATCGGCTGCCAGATCGGTGCCGCCGCCCTCACCGCGACCGCGCTCGCGGCCACCACCCGTGTGCTGGCCGCCGTGTTCACCGGCGGCGACATCGCCGCCTCCCTGCGCGGGAACCTGACCGCCGCAATGGTGCTCGCCAGCGCTGCTTGCGGCCGCTACCTGCTGGACGCCGGCGCCCG
>NZ_JBHVHQ010000969.1:0-3071 GCF_042800135.1 Streptomyces sp. NPDC057654
GATCACGCGACCGGCCCAACAAAGGGGCCGTCAGGGTGCCGCGTCCCCCCGCTCCCGCTCCTCCCGGCGTACGACGTCCAGGTCGCCGAGCCGGTCGAGCTGGGCGACCGGCCGGGCGGTGCGGTGGTTGTGGCGGAGCCGGTCGCGGTGCCGGTGTACGAACGTCCAGTAGCCGGCGGTGAAGGGGCAGGAGCGTTCGCCCGTACGGTCGCCCGGTGCGTAGCGGCAGGGGCCGCAGAAATCGCTCATGCGGTTCACGTAGGCGCCGCCGGAGGTGTAGGGCTTCGTCGTCATCCGGCCGCCGTCCGCGTACTGGGACATCCCGATGACGTTGGGGACCATCACCCAGTCGTAGCCGTCCACGAAGCAGCGGTGGAACCAGTCCGTGACGGCGTCCGGGTCCCAGCCGCGCTGGAGGGCGTAACTGCCGAGGACCATCAGCCGGGGAATGTGGTGGGTCCATCCGGTGTCCCGTACCTGGGCCAGGACCGTGCGCAGACATTGCGCCCGTACGGCGTCCGCGTCCAGGTCGCTCCACCAGTCGGGGAGCGCGGCGGTGTGCCGCAGGGCGTTGGAACGGCGGTACTCCTCGCCGAAGTACCAGTACAGCTGCCATACGTACTCGCGCCAGCCGGCGATCTGCCGGACGAAGCCCTCCACGCTGTTCAGCGGCGCCCGCCCGGCCCGCCACTCGGCCTCCGCCCGCTCAACGCACTCGTGCGGGTCGAGCAGCCCCAGGTTGAGCGAGGAGGACAGCAGGCTGTGGCTCATCACCGGGTCGGCCGCCAGCATGGCGTCCTCGTACGGGCCGAAGGCGTCGAGGCGGTGCGCGAGGAACCGCCGCAGGGCCGCCCGTGCCTCGGCGCGGGTCGCGGGGAACAGCCGCGGGCCGTCCCTGCCGACGAAGGACACGTCACCGTCCCGCTCCCAGCGGTCGAGATCGTGCCGTACCTCGTCGTCGATCTCGTCCTCCTGCGGCCGGTAGGGGGCGGGGGCGTCGAGCGTCTCCTCGCCCTTCGGCGGCGGCCGCCGGTTGTCGTGGTCGAGATTCCAGCGCCCTCCGGCCGGCGCGTCGCCGTCCATCAGCAGGCCGTGCTCGCGCCGCACCCACCGGTAGAAGTCCTCCTGCCGCAGCCCGGCCCCGCCGTGCCCGTCCGCCCAGGCGGCGAAGGACCGCGTCGGCACCATGAAGCCCCGTGCCGGACCCACGGTGACCTGGGGCAGGGAGCGTACGAGGCGCGCGGCGGCGTACGAGGTCGGATGATGCACCGTCACCGGCCCCCGCCCCACCCGCGCGAGCCCGTCCCGATAACTGTCCGCCCGCACGTACCGCATCCGCTCCCCGAACTCCGCCGCCCGGTGCCGCATGGCGGACAGCACCAGATGCGCCTTCGCCCGGTGAAACCGCCGCCGCCGGAACACCGACCGCGCCTCGATCATCAACAACGGCGCGTCCCGCGCCGGTCCGCTCTCACCCGGCACGAGAAAATGCGGTCCGAGCTGATCCCCGAAGAGCCAGTGCACAGCGGGCCTCTCAGTCGCGGTCACGAAGTCGCGGTCACGTCGCGGTCGCGGATGCCCGAAGCGAACCGGCCCGCCGGATGCCGGGCGTCAGATGGTCCCCAGGTCCACGGCGACGGGGAACGGCACGGCAGCCTTGAGCGTGCCGGTGAACATCTCGCCGTCCCGGTAGGCCTTGGTGGCGGGGTCGAGGACGTAGGTGTAGATGATCGGGACGCCGGTGGCGGCCTGCTCGACTCGCCAGTAGAAGGGGATGCCGGACTTGGCGTACTGGTCCACCTTCACGATCCGGTCGGTGGTCTCCGAGCCGGGCGACACGACCTCGACGACCAGGAGTACGTGCTCGGGCCGGGTAGGGGTGAGGTCGATGGTCTCCGCCCGGTAGACGACGACGTCCGGGCGTCGGTTGGTGAGCGGAACGTCCTGCGACCGGACGTCGAAGTCCGTGTCGGCGTTCCAGTCCGGGCCCGCCGCGCTGTCCAGGGCATTGGCCAGGATCCGGGCCAGTCGGCTGTGCCGCTTGGACGCGCTGGGGCTCGGACTGGGGCTCGCGACGACCATTCCGTCCACGATCTCGATGCCGGCACACTGCTCCTCGGACCAGGAGTCGTACTGCTCCGCGCCGACCTGCTGACGCATCCACGCGGGCGCCACCATCTCGGCGCTCATGGCGTACCTCCTCCGAGGAACCTCGACGGCTTCGGCACCGTCGGACTCAGATTACTGGCCTGTGCCGCCCTGCCGCCTTTCCGGCATGGCGTCCGGCACCGTCTCGACTGTGCCGCCGGGAGAGCCTCACCGAGTACGTCCGGCGGAACTCCTGATCAGCGGAGGCCGGCCGGTCGGTTGCCGTTCTGCCGGCGGACGGCGTCGGCGATGGGATCGGGGCCTTGGGCGAGTTCGAGGATGCGGTGGTGGATCTGGGGGGTGTGGACGAGTTCGGCGAGGGTGGCCGCGACGTCGTCACGGGTGATGTCGGTGTGGATCAGGGCGGGGGAGAGGCTGACCCGGCCGGTGCCCGCGGCGTCGGTGAGGGCGGCGGGGCGCAGGATGGTCCAGTCGAGGTCGGTGGCGGCCAGTTCGGCGTCTGCCTTCTTCTTGACGTCGATGTAGTGCTCGAAGGCGTCGGGCATGTCGCGGTGGCGCCAGGCTTCGGGGAAGACGGAGACGAGGAGCAGGCGGCGGATGCCTGCGAGGCGGGCCGCTTCGATGGCGGTGGTCAGGCCGGTGCCGTCGATGGCGGTGGTGGCTGCGGTGCCGCCTTCGCCGCCGGCTCCGGCGGCGAAGACCAGGACGTCGGTGTCGTGGAGGAGGGCGGCGAGGGTGGACGCGTCGAGACGGGTCAGGTCGCCATGGGTGGCGTGGATGCCCTCGGTGGCGAGGCGTTCGCCCTGTTCAGGGCGGCGGTAGAGTCCGTCGACCCGGTCGCCGGCGGCGGTCAGCAGACGGGCCAGACGGCTCCCGACGCCGCCGGCGATGCCCACGATGAATACCTTCATTGGTGTCGCTCTCCTTGATCGGCGCCGACCGGAGCAGGCGGTGGATGGGGC
>NZ_JBHVHQ010000970.1:0-3060 GCF_042800135.1 Streptomyces sp. NPDC057654
CCCACCGGGACCGCCGCCTCCTTCACGCGCACGCCGTCCGGCCGGCGTCACCGGTCACTTCTCACTGCTCGCCCCTCACTTCTTCGTGTCGGCCTTCTCCGGCACCGTCTGGCCCGTCATCGCGTCCACGACCTTCCGGCCGTCCAGCGGCTTGTCCAGGCGCACCGTCTGATCGAAGCCCTTCGCCATCATCACGCACATCCGCCCCGGGTGCTTCTCCTTGCCCGTGACGCCCACCGTCACCGAGTCCGAGGACTGGTCCCGCGCGGTGGCGGTGTAGTCGCTGCACACCCCGCCCCAGAAGTGGAGCGTGATCGTCCGGCCGTCCTTGTGGTCCACGCTGTACGAGGAGATGCGCATCGCCCCGGACTTGGCCGGACCGGTGGAAGGCTCCGAAGGCGAGGGTGAGGCCGAGGCCGGCTGCGACTCCTTGATGAACTTCGGGTCGACGGCGGGCTGGTCCACCGTGAAGGTGCTCTCCTTGCCCTGGGTGCCCGGCACCTGCGTCTCGAAGAGCCAGGAGGGCACCAGCGCCTGCCGCCCCGCGACGGCCCGCGCCGCCAGGGCGAACGTCGCGCCGCGCACGGCCACCGGGTCGGCCTTCGTGTTCTGGGCGCAGGGGAGCGTCGAGGCCCCGCCGCCGCTCCTGCCCTTCTCGGGACTCTCCGTGAGCGGCGCGGAGGTCGCGCAGCCCCCGGTGTCGACGCGGCCGTTCCCGGCGCCCTTGTTGAGCTGGTCGAGCGCGGCGCTCGCGCTGATCACAGGGTAGGAGTCGGCCTTCTCCGGCTTCGCCAACTGCCCGCTGCCGCCGGTGAGCTTGCCGTCCGAGCCGACCTGGAGGCTGGTCTGCCAGCCGTACGTCGGCAGGCCGCCCAGGACCGGATCGGCCTTCACGACCCGCGTGGCGCCGAAGAGCTGCGCCGCGTCCAGCTTCGCGTCCCGCTGCCCGACCGAGTCCAGCACGGGCTCCGCCGCGCGCTTCGCCGCCGCCTCGGATACGGGCCGGGAGCCGCCCTTCGTCTCGGAGCCGCCGCGGTACGAGGGGCAGGTGGCCGCGCCGGAGCCGGAGCCCGTAGCGCCGCCGTTCTTGCCCGCCGCGTCCGGCCCGACGCCCGGCGGGTGCTCGCAGTGCGAGCCGCCCAGCGTGCCGTACCGCGCGTACGACCAGCTGCCCGGCCCCTTGTGGCTCACCTGGAGCGAGGGCCCGCCCTTGCCCTGCGCGGCGCCCACCTTCCACGTACCGCCGTCGAGGCGCGGCGTACCGGGCACGTCCAGGGCCTTCGCCAGCCGGGCCACCTGCTCCCGGCTGATGTCGTCCGGGGAGAGGTAGACCGGCGCCGACTCGGGACCGTCCGGCAGTTTTCCGGCCGCCCGGTAGCGGGCGTTGCCGTGCGGGTCCGGCTCGCCGGGCGCGATCCCCTGCGAGCCGGGGCTCTGCGAGCCCTGCGCGGCCCCGCGTACATAGCCGTCGAGTGCCAAGGGGGGTGGTGCGCCGTCCTTGCCGGGCGTGGCCGAGCCACCGCCGTCGCCGGCGGTCGAGGCCCAGTAGGCGCCGCCACCGCCGGCCAGCAGCACCGCGGCCGCCACCGATACGACCACCAGCGGCGAACGGCACCGCCGCGGCGTGCTGTCGGGGGGATCCTGGGTGCTCACAACATCGCTCCTTCAACTCCGCTCAATGTGTACTGCCCCATCCCCCGTGAGGGGGACGGGAATTGGACGGAGCGGGGGAGCGGGCGGTTCCATCCGCCGGTTCAGTCGCCGTATTCGGACATCCCGTCCAGCAGCCGGGCGGAGGCCGGGGGCACCGTGATGCCGCGGATGCTCGTGAGCGGTACGGGCGCGGGCGGGGCCGCCGCCGAGGGCGGCCACTGGGGGGCCATCCGAGCGCAGTCGCCCCGCAGCTCGTCGAGCGATTCCGGCTCGGCGGCGGGGGATGTGACGGGCTTCACAGGATTCGGCATATCCGCACCGTACGCACCATCCGACCCGCGAAGAAAGCCCTACTATTGGGTAGTTTTGCCCGGTCGGAAAGGCGAATCAACACCCGGTAGCTTGGACTGGCTGTTTTCCCCGTTTCCCTACACGTTTTTTCTCTTCGCCTTCTTCCTTCTTCATACGTTCCCCGCATACCTCCCACCCCTTCGCCCCGCAGGAGCAGACCCGCCGTGCGTATCGCTGTCACCGGCTCCATCGCCACCGACCATCTGATGACCTTCCCCGGCCGCTTCGCCGATCAGCTGGTCGCCGACCAGTTGCATACGGTCTCCCTCTCCTTCCTCGTCGACGACCTCGACGTCCGCCGCGGCGGCGTCGCCCCCAATATCTGTTACGGCATGGGACTGCTCGGCCTGAAGCCGATCATGGTGGGCGCGGCCGGCGAGGACTTCGCCGACTACCGCGCCTGGCTCGACCGGCACGGCGTCGACACCGGCTCCGTCCGCATCTCCGAGGTGCTGCACACCGCGCGATTCGTCTGCACCACGGACACCGACCACAACCAGATCGCGTCCTTCTACACCGGCGCCATGAGCGAGGCCCGGCAGATCGAGCTCCAGCCCGTCGCCGACCGCGTCGGCGGCCTGGACCTGGTCCTGATCAGCGCGGACGACCCCGAGGCGATGCTGCGCCACACGCAGGAGTGCCGTTCGCGCGGCATCCCGTTCGCCGCGGACCCCTCCCAGCAGCTGGCGCGGATGGCCGGCGACGACATCCGGGTCCTGGTCGAGGGCGCCGCGTACCTCTTCACCAACGAGTACGAGAAGGCCCTCATCGAGTCCAAGACGGGCTGGACGGCGGACGAGATCCTGGCCAAGGTCGGCACCCGCGTCACCACCCTGGGCGCCAACGGGGTGCGCATCGAGCGCGTCGGCGAGGAGACCATCGAGGTCGGCTGTGCGGAGGAGGAGGCGAAGGTCGACCCCACCGGCGTCGGCGACGCCTTCCGCGCGGGCTTCCTCGCGGGCACCGCCTGGGGCCTGCCCCTGGAGCGCTCGGCGCAGCTCGGCTGCATGCTCGCCACGCTCGTCATCGAGACGCTCGGCACCCAGGAGTACGAGC
>NZ_JBHVHQ010000971.1:0-3057 GCF_042800135.1 Streptomyces sp. NPDC057654
GAACTGACCTGCGGCGGGCTGCCATTCGCGTCCGGCGCCGCCGACGCCGTGCTGTTCAGCGAGGTGATCGAGCACCTGGTGGACCCGGACGGGGCCCTGGAGGAGATCCGCCGCGTGCTGCGCCCCGGCGGCCATCTCCTGCTGTCCACGCCCAACTTGGCGGCCTGGTACAACCGCGCGCTGCTGCTGGCCGGGGTGCAGCCCGTCTTCTCGGAAGTGAGCTTGCGTCAGATCCACGGCCGGCCGGGCAGCGCCGTCGTGGGCCATCTGCGGCTGTTCACGGCGCGGGCGCTGCGCGGCCTGCTCGCCGCGTCCGGGTTCGCGCCCGTGGAGCTGGACGGGGCCCCGTACCACGACGTGCCCCGGCCGCTGCGCCCGCTGGACCGCGCGGCCTGCCGGGCGCCGTCGCTCGCCTCGATCCTGCTGGCGCACGCGCGGAAGGCGTAGCCGTGCTGTGGGGCGTACTGGCGGCGCTGCTGGCGAACGTCGCGTACAGCGCGGGCTTCGTCCTGGAGAAGCGCGCCCTCACCGGGCTTCCGGCGCTCAGCTCCGGCAGGCCGCTCCGAGCGGTGCGGCTGCTGCTCGGCAGCCCGCTGTGGATCGGCGGCTCGTGCGCGCTCGCGCTGGGCTTCGCCGCCCAGCTGGCGGTCTACCGCACCCTGCCCATCGCCGCCGCGCAGGGCCTGTTCGTCTCCGGGATGGTGCTGCTGCTCCTGCTGTCCTCCGTCGTCCTGGGGGAGCGTACGAGCGCCCGCGAGCGGCGCTCCATCGCCGGAATCCTCTGCGCGCTCCTCATGGTCGTCGCCTCGCTCCAAGGCGCGGCCGACCCCATCAGCCGCTCCGCGCCGACCGGCACGCTGCTCGCCGTCTGCCTGCCCTCGCTGGCGGCTGGGCTGCTGCTGTACGGGGCCGCCGAACGGCGCGCCGGGCGCGGGCAGCGGCCTACGGGCGTGGGGTACGGGTCGGCGGTCGGCCTGCTGTACGGGGTGAGCTCGCTGGCCATCAAGGGCGTGTCGGGGCTGCTGACCACGCACAGCGTCGGCGGCGCGGCCCTCGACCTGCTGGCCTCGCCCTACCCGTATCTGCTGCTGTTCACCGGGGCGACCGGGCTGGTGCTGTCGCAGACCGCCTTGCAGCGCTGCCGCGCCTCCCTGATCGTGCCCGTGTGCACGACGGTCACCTCCGTCTTCACGGTCGCCTGCGGCACGTTCGCGTTCGGCGAGCCGCTGCCCGCCGATCCGGTGCGCCTCGCGCTGCGCCTGGGCGGGACCGCGCTGGCCGTGGCGGTCCTCCTGACCCTGCCGCGCGAGGACACTCCCCAGACGAGTCAACACCCCCTTGCCTCAAAGGACTTGAACAGAAAGGACGTGCGCCATGAAGCCTGACGACCCCCTGCTGAAAATCCTCGCCTGTCCGCTCGACAAGGGCCCGCTCTCCCTCGTCGAGACCGAGAACCTCCTCTACAACCCGCGGCTGCGCCGCCGCTACCCCATCGTCGACGGCATCCCGCAGCTCCTCCCCTCCAGCGGCGAACCGGTCTCCGACGACGAGCACGAGCGGCTGCTGAAACAGATCGGCGCCTCGTGACCCTCGCCGCCCGCTGCGCCCGGCGGCTGCCGCCCCGGATGGTCGCCGCGACCGCCGCCCGGCTCTATCCGCGCTTCGAACCGGAGCTGCGCCGACTCCCGGACTTCTGCCCGCGCGGCGGCACCGCCGTCGACGTGGGCGGCTGGTACGGGCCGTGGGCGCGGCCCCTGGCCCGGCGCGCCGACCGGGTCGTCGCCGTGGAGCCGGTACCGCACCTGGCCCGCGCGCTGGCCGCCACCGCACCCGGCAACGTCGAGGTCGTGCAGGCCGCGGCGGCCGACCGGTCCGGCGTGGCCACGCTCTGGCTGCCCCCGGACGGGCGCGGCGACCGCGGCGTCTCCTCGCTCGTACGCCGCCCCGTGCACGGCGCGGCGCTCACCGTGCCGTGCCTGGCCCTGGACGACCTGGCGCTCACCGGCGTGACCCTGCTCAAAGTGGACGTGGACGGCGGCGAGGCGGCCGTGCTGCGCGGCGCGCGGCGGCTGCTGCGCCGCGAGCGCCCCGCGCTCTTCGTCGAGCTGGAGTGCCGCATCCAGCCGCCCGGCCCGGTGCTCGCGCTGCTGGCGGAGCACGGCTACCAGGGGTGGGTGCTGCCCGGCGGCGAGTGGGTGCCGCTCGCGGAGTTCGACCTGGCCGCCCACCAGGCCCGCACGGCCCATGTCGCCGACCACGGGCTGCTGCGCCGCTCGCTGGCGCCGGGCCGGCCCCGTTACGTGAACTCGGTGCTGTTCCTCCCCGACACCGAGCGGCCCGGCGAGGCGTGCGTGCGCGACGATGGGGCGCATGAGCTCCACGCGTGACCCCTCCGCCGCCCAGCCGCCGCCGTTCGGCCCGCTCCAGTTCCAGCTCGTACTGCTGCGCCGGATGGCCGACCATCAGCCGGGCCTGGTCGAGGACGCGCTGCGCGAACTGGGCGTGGAGCGCCCGGAGATGCGCGAGGCGAACCGCCGCTGGCAGGCCATGCTGCACTCGTCGAGGCGGCGCGGCGCGGCATCCCGCTACCGCTCGGTGCTGGGCCCGCCCGAGGCCGTGGCGGAGCGCCGCGTCGGCGATCTGAGCTGCGAGGCGCTGACCTGGCCGGTGCCGCTCTGGCCGGACCTGCGGTTCGAGGTGCTGACCGCGCCGGGCGGCGGCGTGTGGAACGAGTGGCTGGTCCGCGCCCCGGGCGCCGCGGGCCCCGCCCTCCGTACGGTTGAGGACCTGCGCCCGTGGACGTGCACGGTCGACGAGGCGGCGCGGGCCTTCGCCCCGGCCCGCCCGATGGAGGGCACGGCGCCGACCCGCTGGCAGCTGGCGTTCACGGCGCCGGACGCGGCGGGGGCGCGGCGGCAGTGCGTCGCGGAGTTCACGTGGGGGCTGCTGCAACGGGTGGCGGTGGGGGCGGACGCGGTGGGGCGCTTCCCCGCGTGAGGGGGAGGCTGACACATCGCGGAGGCGGGGCGGCGCACGGCCCGTGAGAGCCATGTGCGC
>NZ_JBHVHQ010000972.1:0-1364 GCF_042800135.1 Streptomyces sp. NPDC057654
GTATCAGGATCCGTATTAGGGGCCCGTTCAGGCGCTCGCCGGCGCCGGTTCGGCCTCGCGCGGCGGCGCCTCGGGGGCGGTCTTGGCCGAGCTGCCCTCCGGCAGCTTCAGGAACACCATGGTCAGCACCGACGCGAGCACGTACAGCGCGGCGAAGATGATGACCACCCCGGCCGGTCCCACCGGCCCCAGGAAGAGGCTGACGATCGCGGGGCCGACGAAGGCCGCGCCGCCCGCGCCCAGGTTGAGCAGGGCCATCGCGCCCGCCTTGTTCTCGGGGGCGAGGTTGGGGACCAGCGCCGAGATGGGGACGAACCCGGCGAGCGCGATGCCGTAGAGCATCCCGACCGCGATCGCGACCCAGTAGCGGTCGCCGGCGGCGAGCGGCACGAAATACAGCATCAGGGTGGTGACCGCGCACCCCAGGCCGCCGAACGTCGCGATCGTCCGCTGCCAGCCGATCCGGTCGCCGATCGCGCCGAAGACCAGGTTGAAGATCACGTTGGTGCCGTAGATGACGGCCAGCAGCGTCAGCCAGCCCCCTTCGCCGAAGCCGATCTTGTCGCCGAAGAAGGTCGGCAGGAAGACCAGGAAGCCGAACTCCGGCGCGGTGTTGATGATGCGCACCACGCAGGCGACGGCGACGCGGGGGTTCTGCCAGATGATGGCGAGGCTCGACGTCAGCCGCTGCACGGGCTGCGCGTCGGGCGGGGCGAGCCGGGTGAAGCCGGTGCGCTCCCGGACGCCGATCATGCAGATCACACCGCCGAGCGCGATGATGCCCAGCGCGATCCACAGGGTGCCGAACTGGCCGAAGAGCGGGTTGGTGGTCCCGGCGACCAGTGAGCCGAGGGTGGGCAGGCCTCCGGTGAAGGCGACGTAGAACCAGCCGACGGCGGTGCCCAGCCGGGCCGGCGGGGTGGTGGCGGTGATCCACACCAGGAAGCCGAAGGCGAAGAGCGGATAGCCGAAGCCGCGCAGCCCGTAGAAGACCAGCATCAGCGGGTAGTTCTCGGCGCCGAGGGCGAAGGCCAGATAGAGGACGTCGAAGACGATCCAGACCACGAGGCCCAGCTGCATCACCCGGCGCGGCCCCCAGAGGTCGGCCAGGGCGCCCGAGAGCCAGGACGCCACCATCACCGTGACGCCGTACGCGGTGATCACATACGAGGCGCGCACCTCGGTCCCGGCCCCGTGATCGGCCATGAACGGCGCGATGAACCCGGACTCGACGCCGTCTCCGACCATGAAGAGCAGAACCCCGAGGAAGCCGAAGGCCAGGGGTTTGGGGATGCCCAAGCGGTCGAGGAGCGACCGGGTGGCACCGGCCGGGGGGTGGGTGCTGACCATGTTGTGCCTCCGAC
>NZ_JBHVHQ010000972.1:1374-3047 GCF_042800135.1 Streptomyces sp. NPDC057654
GGGCGGGCGGGGGGGGCCCGGGGGGGGGGGGGGGTGGTGCCCTGGGGGCGCCCCCCCGGGCGGGGGGGGGGGGGGGGGGGGGGGGGGGGGGGGGGCGGGGCGGAGGTGGGGGTGAGGACGGGGGGAGGAGTGAGGGGACCGGGGCTGAAAGCATCATGGTTCCTGTTAATTTCACACGCAAGATGTGAAGCAGAGTTTTCTTGCGGTGGGACGAGGGTGGGGGGTCGGCTGGGTCGTCTTGGCTGGTGGAGCCGGTATGTGTCGGTAATTTCAGGGGAATTCGGGTGCCCGGTCCCGGCTGGGACGTTCTTGCGAGGGGGTGACAGACGTACGAGATCGGTGTTAAATCAAACAGCAGCGACGCGTAGGAGTGTGAAGTCATGAGCAGTGCATCCCCCGGTCCCGGCGACGCCGCCACCTTCCGCGAGGACTGGATCGAGGGCCTGGCCGACGCCTACGCCCGTACGGTCCGCCGTGTCCCCGACACCTTCGGCGTCGTCGGTCGGCACGCGCCCCGCCCCGGCAAGGTGGCCGTCGTCATCGGCGGCGGTTCCGGCCACTACCCGGCCTTCGCCGGACTGGTCGGCCCCGGCTTCGCCGACGCTGCCGCGATCGGCGACGTGTTCGCCAGCCCCAGCGCGGAGCAGGTCTACCGCACCGCCCGCGCGGCCGACGGCGGCGCCGGCGTGCTGTTCACCTACGGCAACTACGCGGGCGACGTCATGCACTTCGGGCTCGCCGCCCGACGCCTCGCCGCCGAGGGCGTCGACACCCGTACGGTCCTGGTCACCGATGACGTGGCCAGCGGACCGGCCCCGGTGGAGGGCGCCCCCGTCGACCCGTCCAAGGACCGCCGCGGCGTCGCCGGCGACTTCTTCGTCTTCAAGACCGCCGGGGCCGCGGCCGACCGCGGCGACGACCTGGACGCCGTCGCCCGCCTCGCGCGCCGCGCCAACGCCGCGACCCGCACCTTCGGCGCGGCCTTCGCCGGGTGCACGCTGCCCGGCGCGAGCGAGCCGCTGTTCACCGTCAACGAGGGCACCATGGAGCTCGGCATGGGCATCCACGGCGAGCCCGGCCTGCGCAGCACCAAGCGGCTCGACGCCGAGGAACTGGCCGAAGCCCTCGTCGAGAACCTGCTCCCCGACCTCCCCGGCCTCGGCGACGGCCGCGTCGCGGTGCTCCTCAACGGCCTCGGCCGCACCAAGTACGAGGAGATGTTCGCCTGTTACCGCCATGTGCACCGGCGGCTGTCGGCCGCCGGGCTGCGGCCGTTCCGCCCCGAGGTCGGCGAGTTCGTGACCTCCTTCGACATGGCCGGGGTCTCGCTGTCGCTGATGGTCCTCGACGACGAACTGGCCGAGCTGTACGACGCTCCCTGCGACACCCCCGCCTTCCGCCGGACGCCCGGCGCGCGCGACGTCCGCGACTCCGAATCCGACGCCGACGTGCGGCCGGAGCCGGAGTCCGTCCCGTCGGCCGCGCCCCGGCCCGTCCCCACCGGCGCGGACGGCCCCGTCACGGCCGCTCTCCAGGCCGGGTACGAACTCGTCGCCGAGCACGAGGATGAGCTGGGCCGCCTCGACGCGGTCGCCGGCGACGGCGACCACGGCATCGGCATCGTCCGCGGTCTGCGCGCGGCGGTCGCGGCGGCACGGGCGGCGGAGCCGACG
>NZ_JBHVHQ010000973.1:0-3043 GCF_042800135.1 Streptomyces sp. NPDC057654
CGGCAGACGCATCGCCGTCGACGTCGGGGACGCCCGGATCGGGGTCGCCTCGTGCGACCCCGACGGGGTCCTCGCCACCCCCGTCGAGACCGTGCCGGGGCGCGACCTCCCGGCCGCGTACCGGCGGCTTACGGCCATCGTGGGCGAATACGAGCCGATCGAGGTCGTCGCCGGCCTGCCCCGCTCCCTGGGGGGCGGGGAGGGACCGGCCGCGGCCAAGGTGCGCGCGTTCGCGCGGGAGCTGGCGGTGCGCGTCGCCCCGGTGCCCGTGCGGCTGGTGGACGAGCGGATGACCACGGTCACGGCCGCACAGGGGCTGCGCGCCTCCGGGGTCAACGCGAAGAAGGGCCGCTCCGTCGTCGACCAGGCGGCCGCGGTGATCATCCTCCAGAACGCGCTGGAGATCGAACGGACCTCGGGGGAGCCGCCCGGGGAGGGCGTCGAAGTGGATGACTGATGGAGGTACGGTAACGTTCCGCGCGAAACGGCAGCCGTTCGAACGCCGGCCGTGAAGGAACCAGGCGGCCGGCCGCACGCTCCATGGAGCGCGGTCCGGTCGCCGACACGCGGCTCTAGGGGATCGATGACTGAGTATGGCCGGGGTCCTGAGCCCCAACCGTGGCATCCCGAGGACCCCCTCTACGGGGACCAGGGCTACAGCGGGCATCAGCCGAACGGCGCCCAGGGGCCGTACGGCGGTCAGCAGGACCCTTACGGCGGTCAACCGCAGCAGTACGCGGACCAGTCACAGCACCCGCAGTACCAGCAGTACGCGCAGCAACACCCCCAGCAGTACGGACAGCAGCAGTACCCCGATCAGCAGCAGCCGTACCCCGGTCAGCCGTACCAAGGCCAGCAGTTTCCCGGCTACGGTCAGCAACAGGATCAGCAGTACCAGCACCAGCAGTACCAGAATCAGCGCTACGAGGTCCAGCAATACGCGGACCAGCAGTACGACCCGTCGCAGCAGTACAGCTGGGACCCCCTGCAAGGAGCTCCCGCCCAGTACGGGATGAACCCCCAGGATCCGTACGGCCGGCCCGCCGATCCCTACGGCGGCGGGAACCCGAACTACTACGGCGCCCAGGACCCGTACGCGCAGCAGCAGCCTCAGCAGCCGCACCAGCCCCAATACCCGCAGCAGCCGCATGAGGAGCAGCAGCACGCCCCTCAGCAGGCGCCCGGGCCCCAGCAGGCCCCCGGCCGGCAGTCGCCCCAGCACGAGCAGGGTGATCAGCCGGGGCAGGGGGACCGGCCGGAGAACCCGCTGGAGCGGACCCAGGCCCAGCCGCAGGTACCCGAGCAGGTCGAGGAGTGGGACGCGGAGCCGGACGGCCCCGAGGAGCACCCCTTCTTCTCCGGCCGCGGCGGCGACGACCGGGATGACGACGAGGACGGAAAGGCCGGGAAGGCCGACAAGGGCGAGAGGGCCGACAAGGACTCAGCGGACCGGCGCGGCAAGAAGACCAAGCGCCGCTCCGGCATGGCCTGCATGGTCGTCGTCGTGGTGCTGGTCGGCGGCGTCGGCGGGGGCGGTTACTTCGCCTACCAGTGGTGGCAGGACCGCTACGGCGCCGCGCCCGACTTCTCGGGCGAGGGCTCCGGCGAGGTCCAGGTCGACATCCCGGCGGGCGCGAGCGGCATCGAGATGGGCCGCGTCCTCAAGGCGAAGGGCGTCGTGAAGAGCGTCGGCGCCTTCACCTCGGCCGTCGCCGGGAACCCCCAGGGCAAGAGCATCCAGGGCGGCGCCTACACCCTGCGCAAGGGCATGTCGGGCGCGGCGGCCGTCGCGCTGATGACGGACCCCAAGACCCGCAACTCCCTCACCATCCCCGAGGGCCGGCGCAGCGTGCAGATCTACGCCGCGATCGACAAGAAGCTCGGCCTCAAGGACGGGACGACCAAGGACGTCGCCAAGAACGAGGCCAAGAACCTCGGGCTGCCCGACTGGGCGGGCGACGAACCGGACCTGAAGGACCCGCTGGAAGGCTTCCTCTTCCCCTCGCAGTACAGCGTCGGCAAGGGCACCAAGCCCGCCGACGTGCTGCGGGAGATGGTCAGCCGCGCCAAGAGCCGGTACGCCAAGTACGACCTGGAGGCCAAGGCCAAGGACCTGGGCCTCAAGTCGCCGCTCCAGGTCATCACGGTGGCCAGCCTGGTGCAGGCCGAGGGCATGACGCACGACGACTTCCGCAAGATGTCGCGCGTCGTCTACAACCGCCTCAAGCCCACCAACAGCGAGACGAACGGCAAGCTCGAATTCGACTCGACGTACAACTACGCGACGAACCAGAGCAAGATCAACCTGAGCCCCGCGCAGCTCCGGGCCTTCCACCACCCGTACAACACGTACAACATCAAGGGGCTGCCGCCCGGCCCGATCAGCAACCCGGGCAGCGACGCGGTGGAAGCGGCGATGGACCCCGAGCCGGGGGACTGGTACTACTTCGTCGCCACGGACGGCAAGAACACCAAGTTCGCCAAGACCCTGGCCGAACACGACAAGCTCGTGCAGGAGTTCAACGCGAACCAGAAGAACAAGAACGGTCAGTGATGACGCACCAGCAGGACCGGCAGGACCGGCGTGATCGTGAGCAAGGCCGGCGGGCGGCCGTGCTCGGCTCGCCGATCGCCCACTCGCTCTCCCCGGCGCTGCACCGTGCCGCGTACGCGGAACTCGGCCTCGCCGGCTGGACGTACGACAGCTTCGACGTCACCGAGGCCGCTCTCCCCGACTTCGTCGCATCGCTCGGCGAAGGCTGGGCCGGGCTGTCGCTGACCATGCCGCTCAAGCGCGCCGTCCTGCCGCTGCTGGACGCGATCAGCGACACCGCGGCCGCCGTCGAGGCCGTCAACACCGTCGTCCGCACCGCCGACGGCCGGCTGCTCGGCGACAACACCGACATCCCCGGCATGGTCGCCGCGCTGCGCGAACGCGGCGTCGAGCGGGTGGAGAGCGCCGCCGTACTCGGCGCCGGAGCCACCGCCTCCGCCGCGCTCGCCGCGCTCGCCCGGATCTGCTCGGGCGAGATCACCGTGTACG
>NZ_JBHVHQ010000974.1:0-3039 GCF_042800135.1 Streptomyces sp. NPDC057654
GTACAGCGCTGCCCCCGGCTCTCCGGCCGGTCGGATTCCCGTCAGTCGTCGATGCTTCCGGAGCCGTCGCTCCCGCCGCCCGTCTTGCCCGGGTCCGGGTCGCCGCCCGGCGGCGGGCTCTGGTGGCCGTCGGTCGGCTTCCCCGTCGGCTTGCCGCCGTCGTCGCCGCCGGAGTGGGTCGGATCCGTCGTGGGCTTGCCCGTCGACTGCGTCGGGCCGGTCGGCGGCGGCGTGGTCGTGTGGTGCGTCGGCTTGTTCGTGGAGTGGTACGTCGGGTAGCCGCCGCCCTCGCTCTGGCCGTCCGATTCGCCGCCGCTGGGGTCGGTGTCCTCGTACGTCCGCGACGCCTCGTCCGACGGCGTCTCGGAGGGCTCGTCGCTCGTCGACTGCGAGACGGACGGGCTCGGGCTCTGCTTCGTCTTGCCGCCCTTGTCCGAGCCGAGGTTGTTCATCGCGACGACCACGCCGACCGTGATCGCGATGACCGCGAGGGCCGCCAGCAGCCAGATCTTGCCGCGGCTGTTCCCACTCGGCGGCGGCCCGTTGCGCCCGTCGAAACCGCCGTCGTCGCCACCGCCGCCCATGCCGGGCGGCAGGATGCGCTGCTGCGACGTGTCGCCGCCGCCGTGCGGCGGGTGCGGCATGGCGGTGGTGCTCGCGATGCCCATGGCGGGCGTGCCGGACGCCATGTGGGCGACGGGGCCGGTGTCCCACGTGCCGGTGTGGCCGCCGGCCTCCTGGAGCATCTGGAGCCCGTACTGGACCAGCCCGCGCATCTCCTCCGCGCTCTGGAACCGGTCGTCCGGGTCCTTGGCGAGCGAGCGCATCACGAGCCCGTCGAGCTCCGGCGGCACGTTGCCGGAGACCTGCGACGGCGGCACCGGGGTGTCCTGCACGTGCTGGTAGACCACCGACAGCGGCGTCTCGCCGGTGAAGGGCGGGCGCAGCGCGAGGAGTTCGTAGAGCAGGCAGCCGGTGGCGTAGAGGTCGGAGCGGGCGTCGACGGTCTTGCCGAGCGCCTGCTCCGGGGAGAGGTACTGCGGCGTGCCCATGACCATGCCGGTCTGCGTCATGGTGGAGGCCGCGCCGTGCAGGGCGCGGGCGATGCCGAAGTCCATCACCTTGACCGCGCCGCTGTTCGTGATGATCACGTTGGCGGGCTTGATGTCACGGTGCACGATGCCGTGCTGGTGGCTGTAGGCCAGGGCCTCCAGCACGCCGGAGACGATGATCAGCGCCTGCTCGGGCGGCGGGGCCTCCGCGTTGAGCAGCAGCTCGCGGATGGTGCGGCCCTCGACCAGCTCCATGACGATGTACGGCACGACGTTGGGGCCGCCGGCGCCGTAGCCGCCCTGCGTGGTGACGGTGTCCTCACCGGAGTCGTAGACGGCTACGACGGCGTGGTGGTTCAGTCCCGCGACGGACTGGGCCTCGCGGGTGAAGCGGGCCTTGGAGACCGGGTCCTCGGCGAGGTCGGCGCGGAGCAGCTTGACCGCGACCGTACGGCCGAGGCGTACGTCCTCCGCGGCGAAGACCTCCGCCATGCCGCCGCGGCCGAGGCGGCCGGTCAGGCGGTAGCGGCCGTCGCCTACGAGCCCGCCGTTGCCCCACAACTCCGGCGAATCAGGCATGCCCGCCCCGGTGGCGTCCGGTTCGGACGGCTCCTGGGCGTTATGCGTCTCTGCCATCAGTCCTCGCCGTCAGTATCTGCCCGCTCGCGTGGGGGGCGGTACGGTCTTTCGTTAAGGCACGCTACAGGCTTCGTGCCACCCGCCGATCCCTGATGGACGGGTCATCCAACCTGTCGCGGCCGGGGCGAGGCAAATCGCGTGACGGCTTCTCGCACATCCGGTCACGGAACGGGCACGTGGCTTGACGTGTCGGTGGCCTGGGGCAGACTTGGCCGCGATACAGAGGATCATTACATCAGGCAGTGCGCCGAGGGGGAAGTCGACGATGAGCCAGGACGGCGCACGGGGCCGCTATACGGGCCGCGCGATCGCGGGCGGCCGTTACATGCTGCGCGACCTGCTCGGCGAGGGCGGCATGGCCTCTGTGCACCTGGCGCACGACACGGTGCTGGACCGGGACGTCGCGATCAAGACCCTCCACACCGAGCTGGGGCGCGAGGCGTCCTTCCGCGAGCGGTTCCGCCGCGAGGCCCAGTCGGTGGCCAAGCTCACGCACACCAACATCGTCTCGGTCTTCGACACGGGCGAGGACGAGTTGGCCGGTTCGACGATGCCGTACATCGTCATGGAGTACGTCGAGGGGCAGCCGCTACGCTCCGTGCTCGACGCGGACGTGCGGCAGTACGGCGCGATGCCCGCCGAAAAGGCGCTCAAGATCACAGCGGATGTGCTGGCCGCGCTGGAGGTCAGCCATGAAATGGGCCTGGTCCACCGGGACATCAAGCCCGGCAACGTGATGATGAGCAAGCGCGGCGTCGTCAAGGTCATGGACTTCGGCATCGCGCGCGCCATGCAGTCCGGCGTCACCTCGATGACCCAGACCGGCATGGTCGTCGGCACCCCGCAGTACCTCTCCCCCGAGCAGGCGCTGGGCCGTGGCGTCGACGCCCGCTCCGACCTGTACTCGGTCGGCATCATGCTCTTCGAGCTGCTGACCGGGCGGCTGCCCTTCGACGCGGACTCGCCGCTGGCCATCGCGTACGCGCATGTGCAGGAGGAGGCGCCGCCGCCCTCCGCCGTCAACCGGTCGGTGCCCCCGGCCGTGGACGCGCTGGTCGCCCGCGCCCTGCGGAAGAACCCGAACGAGCGCTTCCCGAGCGCCGAGGCGATGCGCGACGAGTGCGCGCGGGTGTCCGGCGCGGCGCAGGCCGGCAACACCCCGCTGATCATCTCGGGGGGCCCGCCGGCGCGCAGCGGCGCGGGCGTGGGCTCGGCGGTCTTCCCGCCGGTCGGCGGGGCTACGCCGCCCCCGCAGGGCGTGCAGACGCCGTACCAGCCCACGCCGCCGGTGCAGCACCAGCAGCAGTACGGGGAGCACCCTCAGCAGGGTTACGGGGGCGGGAACCAC
>NZ_JBHVHQ010000975.1:0-3034 GCF_042800135.1 Streptomyces sp. NPDC057654
GACCACGTCGCCTAGCGGCGGCAGCGACGCCCGTTCGGCGCCGGGGGTGTCCGGCGGCAGGCGCAGGGCGGTGGCGCCGGTCTCGACGGCCTCGCGCACGGCGGCCCCGACGACGTGGTGGGCGGTCCGGAACGGCACGCCCTCCCGTACGAGGCGGTTGGCGAGGATCGTCGCGGTGACGAAGCCCTCGTCGGCGCGCTGGGCCATCCGCTCCGGCGCGGGGCGGGCGCCGCTCACGAGCACCTGGGCCAGGAGTACGGACTCGGTGACGGTGTGCAGGGCGCCCCAGGCGGGGGCGACGGCCTCGGTGCCGACCTCGATGGAGTTGGTGAAAGGGGTGGACTTCATGGTGGCGGCGGCGGCCGTCCAGGCGCCGAGGGCCACGCCCGCCTTGGCCTTGACGTGCTCCAGCAGGAACGCGTTGCGCTTCTGCGGCATGGCCGAGCTGCCGCCGACGAGCCGTTCGGGGAATTCGATGAACGCGAACTCCTGGGTGCTCCACAGCTGGAGGTCGGTGGCGAGGCGGCTGAGCGTCATGCCGGCGCCGCTGATGACGGCGAGCGCCCGCAGCACGCCGTCCCGGCTGGCGACGGCGTCCATGGCGTGCAGCGGGGGCCCGTCGAAGCCCAGGAGGGCGGCGGTGCGGGCCGGGTCGATGGGCAGGTCCGTACCGGAGACTGCGCCCGCGCCCAGCGGGCAGCGGCCGAGTCCGGCCAGGGTGTGGCGCAGGGCGTCGATGTCCCGGTCGAGGGCGACCGCGATACCGGCCAGGTAGTAGCCGTAGGTGATGGGCATGGCGGGCTGGAAGTGCGTGTAGACCGGCATGACGGTGTGCCGGTACGCCCTGGCGCGGGAGAGCAGGACGCCTTGGAGGCGCAGCACCTGGCCGAGGAGCTCGGCCAGTTCCGTGCGCAGCCGCATCGCGGTGATGGTGGCCTTGATGTCGTTGCGGGAGCGGCCGGTGTGCAGCTTGCCGCCGATGTCCGCGCCGAGGGCCGCCACCAGGTGGCTCTCGTACATCAGGTAGAGGCCGCGGGGGGCGGGTTCGTCGAGCAGTTCGGCGAAGCCGGTGGCGCGCAGCTCGCCGATGCGGTCGAGGAGGGCCG
This sequence comes from Streptomyces sp. NPDC057654, assembly GCF_042800135.1. Taxonomy (NCBI): domain Bacteria; kingdom Bacillati; phylum Actinomycetota; class Actinomycetes; order Kitasatosporales; family Streptomycetaceae; genus Streptomyces; species Streptomyces sp. NPDC057654. The sequence continues at coordinate 1,107 of NZ_JBHVHQ010000975.1, forward strand.
CGGCGGCCGGGGCGGGCAGCAGGTCCCGTTCCGTCAGCATGACGACGTGGGCCAGGTCGATGGTGGTGGTGAAGCCGAGTTCGCGGCGGATCTCGGCGGGCCCGGGGTCGCCGTAGACGACGTGCCGGGTGCGGGCGCCGAGGGTGGCGGTGAGCCTGCCCGTACCGCTCATGAGAGCGCCTCGGCGTCGCGCGGGGCGGCGGCGGCCATGGCGACCGCGCCGGGTATGCGCCCGTACGGGCTGCGCTGCCAGGCGAGGCGGCTCCAGCGGTCCTCGGCCTGGTCGATGCGGGTGAGTTCGACGGGCTCCGCGGGGAGCGCGGCGCCGGCGTGGCCGTTCTCGGCGAGCCAGGCGTCGTCGTAGACGGTGGCCTGGTAGCGGTAGCCCTCGTCGGGGAGCATCACCACGCACAGCGAGTCGGGGTTGCGCCGGGCCCACCACTCGGCGGCGAGGTAGGCGGCGCCGCTGGTGGGGCCCTGGAAGAGGGCGTGCTTGGCGTGCAGGCGGCGGGTGGCGGCGTACGCCTCGGTGGCGGTGCACCAGTGGACGTCGTCGAAGACGGTGTGGTCGAGGTTGCCGGGCCAGAGGCTGTTGCCGAGGCCGCGCAGGGCGCGGGGGCCGTCGGGCTGGCCGAAGAGGACGCTGCGGTGGGTGTCGACGCCGACGGCCCGGGTGTGCGGGGTCTGTTCGCGCAGGGTGCGGACGGTGCCGCACATCGAGCCGCCGGAGCCGACGGGCCCCACGACGCAGTCGATCCGGCCGAGCGTCTGGGTGAGCTGCTCGGCGACGACGGCGTACGAGCGGGGGTTGTCGGGGTTGGTGTACTGCTCGGGGCAGAAGGTGCTGGGCCGCTCGGCGCGGATCTCGGCGAGTCTGCGCAGCCGGGCCTCCTGGAAGCCGCCGGTGGGCGCGGGTTCCAGGCAGATCTCGATCCGGGCGCCGAGGTCCTCCAGGCGGCGGAAGAGGTTGGCGTCGATGGCGGGGTCGCTGACGAGGATCAGGTCCCGTTCCATGAGGGCCGCCTGCATGGCCAGGGCGAGGCCGAAGGTGCCCGACGTCGTCTCGGTGATGACGGTGTCCCGGTCCAGGTCGCCGCGTTCCATGGCGCGGCGCAGGATATAGCGGGCCGGCAGCAGCTTCATCAGCGTGAAGACGGCCCCGTACAGATTCGGGCCGAGACGCACGAGCCGCGGCATCATCTGCGCCTCGGTGATCTCCTGGAACATGGGCATGGTTGCCCCCATGAAAGCTCCCTGCGAATTCGGGGCGAACAGAAATAACGAGGGTGCCGACCCACGCGGAAGAAATCGGTTGCGGACGTTCCGGACTACGGTCCGGATTCCGTCCCATCGATTCCGTCACCGAATGACCCCGTCACCTGATGACCGGAAATTCAGCCCACCATCCCCCGTCAGGACTGCGCAGCCAAGGACCGCTCCGGTGCGCGCATTCGGCAGTCGATGCCGACAACACCGACAATACCGATGAGCACCAAAGCGGTTCGACGCTACCCACTAGATCAAGAACAGTCAAAGGCCGCCCGGCCCTTCCTGAACGGTCACAGGCGATTCTGTTGCCGGGCGGAGGAGGGACGTAAGGGCATTGTCGCGGCGCGGCTTCCTACCGGAATCCGGACGGGTCCGCAAGGGTGGCCCCGGACACGCCGAAGGGCCGGGACGGATGATTCCGTATTCCCGGCCCCACACAGTCTCGGCGCCCCCGGCCTACACAGACAAGCGGATTCCCGGAATCCGGAATTCGGGGCGTCAGGAGGTCGTCCAGTCGCTCAGGTCGAGTCGCTCAGCCGCTCAACCGCTCAGGTCGAGTCATCCCGCCGCTCAGTCGGAACGCGCGGCGGTCTCCGCGGCGCGTTCGCCCGCCCGCTCCCCCGCGGGCCGGGCGAGCCGCGGGCCGTCCGGTACGAGCG
>NZ_JBHVHQ010000976.1:0-3033 GCF_042800135.1 Streptomyces sp. NPDC057654
GGACTGCACCAGGCGCGGGTAGACGCGCGCCTTGGGGGCGTGCGGGTCCAGCCGCGCGAATCCCTCGCCGGTGAGCAGCTCGGTGTTCTTGACGAGCTCGTCGGCGAGCGCGTACAGCGCCTGGGCACGCCGCTCGCGCGCCGCCGCCCGCCGCTCCGCGTAGACCCCGGTGATGGCGGCGACGAGCGCGAGTCCCGTGGTGGCCGGCTCGAACCTGCCGCCCGTGCCGCGCGCGGCGACCAGCCACCACACGCTCAGCACGAGGGCGAGCAGCAGGCAGGCGAAGGTGGCGGCGGCGAAGAACGGCCGGCTCAGCGCTCTGATGCGCTCCATCAAAGGCGCGGCCCGCCGGCCGCGAAGGGGTCGGGCCCGGCGGGGGTACGGGGCGCCTCGGTGCTCTGGAGCATCAGCAGCGTCATCCCGAACGCGGGCCGGTCGAAGGCCGCGTGCCCGGTGTCGTGGGTCTGCCCGGTCTTGACGACCCGCGCCTCCGCCAGCATCTTCTCGACTCCGGGCAGGGTGTACTTGCGGCTGAGGTAGAGGCGGATGGTGTCCTTGTCGGGGAACGGGACCGTGCTGCGGTCCGGGAGCGTCAGCTCCACCTGGCCGCCTGTGCGGTTGTGATATATGACCTTGATCTTCAGCGCCCGGTCGTCCTCGACCGACCCCTCGCAGGTGAGGCTGTTCATGTCGATCTGGAGGTCCGTGTACTGCATCAGGGCGCTGGTGACGAACTCGCGGAAGCGCGGGCTGTTCTCGTACTCCTGCGCCGCCGCGCGGGCCGCCGCGTCCCCCTGGTCGGCGGTGTTGGCGATCTCCAGCAGGAAGCGGTCCTGCGGGCGCAGCAGCTTGTCGGCGAGCAGTGCCAGCAGCTGGGAGTCGCTGTCGAAGTTGGCGAGGGTGTTGCCGAGCAGCGAGTAGAGGACGGGCTCGTCGCCCACGGTGCGCCGGATCAGGGTGCCGAGCCGGTCGAGGTTGCGGGGGAGCGAGAAGTCGAGCTGTACGGGCAGCACGTCGCCGGCCGGTACGTGCAGGTGCTGGAGCGCCTCCCGCTGCGCGAGCCGCAGCATCTCGGCGCTCACGTCCACCGGGATGTAGCAGGCGGACTGGCCCCGGCTGTCGAGGTACCGCAGCAGCGCCTGGTCCTTCTGGCCGGTTCCCGGCCCCAGGCTGACGTAGTGCAGGGGGCCGTCGGGCAGCGCGTTCCCCATGGCGTGCCAGCGGCGGCTGAACGAGCCGATGCTCTCGCGCATCACCGGGTAGTACAGGTCGTTGCAGGCGTGCGCCCAGGCGACGGTGGACTCCAGGCCCCAGTACGAGAAGCCGGAGGTGATGAGCTTGCCGCCGCCCGCGGGGTCGGGCCGGTGCCGCAGCCCGGCGGTGACCTGGGCGAGTTTGCCCGACTGCTCCTCGCCGACGAGGCACACCGTCCAGCCGGGGTCCCCGAGAATTCCTGGAATGCGATGGACCGCCTGATCACGGTCAGCCATGGCTGTCATCCCCCTTAGCCCCGCCGCCGTCTCCGGCGGACACACCGTCAACAGCCGAACTTAGCGGGGAGTTGACGATCAGGGAAAGCGCGGCCGCCGGGCCTTGCGCATCTCCCGCGCCGAGCTGCTGGGGACGGAGATCACGCCGTGCCGCTGGTTCCACACCTGCCGGGTGACCCAGACGTCGACCGCCGCCCAGGTGGCCACGACGGTGCTGGCTATGCTGCACAGCGTGGCGGGGAAGGCGAACCAGGCGCCGGCCAGCGCGCAGAACACCGCGACCATGGCCTGACCCAGCGTCAGAGCGATGATGATCACCGCACGGACCGCCGCGGTACGGACCGGGTCGGGCATCCGCCGCCTGCGGGCGGGCTCCTCGGTCCACAGCGGCGGCCGTCCGCCGCGGGACGGGATGTCGTGATCCTGGTCCATGGAGATTCACCCCCTCAGTGACTGCCCGGTGCGGGCGCTTCCCAAAAGAGGGGCATCGGGCGTATTCCTCCCACCCCTCCGTGAGGAAGAGCGAACAACCATGGTCAAAGGTTCCCATGGGGAGTGGATTTCCAGCCAGAAGGGGCCACTCTCTTACCCCGTCGACAGGGTGTCATGCACCACAAGCGGGAGCGGAAAGTCCGGTTATCGTCTGACAACTCGCCACCAAAGCCGCTGATCACACGGTGTCAAGGACCGTACACGTCTTCGGATTGGTCGCCCGACAGTAGTAGGCTCGCGCCGCTTATTGTCGGAACACGACCCCCGCGCGCCGGGGTTGACGTTGGGGAGGCCATGCGCTTTCGCGGGAAGTCGATCCGCCGGAAGATCGTGGCGCTGTTGCTGGTGCCGCTGGTGTCGCTGACGGCCCTGTGGGCCTTCGCCACCGTGATCACCGGACAGGAAGCGGCTCAGCTCCTCACCGGGGCCGACGTGATGCGCAGACTCGGCCACCCCGCCGAGGACATGGCCCAGGCCCTCCAGAAGGAACGCCGCCAGACCCTCGTCTACCTCGCCGACCAGCGCCGCTCCGACGCCCTCGAAGCCCTCCGCGCCCAGCGCCACGCCACCGACAAGACCGCCGCCGACCTGCGTTCGGGCGCCGTCCGCAAGGTGCGCGACGACATGAGCGCCGAATCCGCCGACCAGTTCACCACCATCGAGGACGGCCTCGACGACCTCGCCGGGCTGCGCCGCAAGGTCGAGCACAACACCCTCACCCGCGACGGCGCGCTGCGCGCCTACAACGAACTCGTCGACCCCTACTACGCGTTCCTCGGCACCCTCAACACGCTCCAGGACGCCGGCATGGACAAGCAGGGCCGCGCCCTCGTCGGCCTCACCCGCGCCCGCGAGGCCCTCTCCCGGGAGGACGCCCTGCTCGCCGCCGGGCTCGCAGCGGGCTCCATGAACCGCCAGGAGATCCGGTCGTTCTCCGACCGGATCGCCGAGCGCAAGGTCCTCTACACCACCAGCCTGCCGGTCCTGCCCGCCTCCGACCAGAACACCTACGCGGACTTCTGGCGCGGCACCGACGCCCGCGCCCTGGAGT
>NZ_JBHVHQ010000977.1:0-3033 GCF_042800135.1 Streptomyces sp. NPDC057654
CCGCGAGGCTGCGGCGCGCCTCGTGCAGCTTGGCGCGCAACACCTCGACCTGATAGCCGAGGTCGTCGGCGTGCTGAACGGCCTTCTCCCGCTCGGTCCGCAGCCGCTTCATCTCGGCTTCGAACTTCGAGAGGTGGTCTTCAGGCTCGTAGCGGTCGTCGCCCCGCACTGCGCGGTCCATCCGTCCCCTGGTCGCGTTGGCGGCCTGCTCCGTCCTGCGCGCTGGTGCGAACGCGGAGCCGGCCCTTCCGAAGAAATGGTGTCAGATCATCGGCAAAGCTTGGGCCGAGCCCCGATCCCGTACCCCGGCCGAACCTGCACTCTACCGGCCGGGGATGGCAGAGGTCAGTGCTCCGGTGCCGCGGTGACGAGTTCGGTGAGGACTCCGTGGCAGTCCTTGGGGTGGAGGAAGGTGATGCGGGAGTCCATCGACCCCCGTCGCGGCTGGTCGTAGAGTACCCGGACGCCCTTGTCCCGCACGGCCGCGGCGTCCGCGTCCACGTCCTCGGTGCCGAAGGCGATGTGATGCACGCCCTCGCCGTTCTTGGCCAGCCATTTGCCGACCGCGCTGTCCTCGCGGATCGGTTCCAGGAGCTGGAGGTACGAGGCGCCGCCGTCGGACGTCTCGTTGATTTTCAGCATGGCCTCGCGCACGCCCTGTTCCTCGTTGATCTCGGTGTGGAACACCTCGAAGCCGTACGTGGCACGGTAGAACTCGACGGTCGCGTCGAGGTCGGAGCAGGCGATCCCGATGTGGTCGATTCGCGTCAGCATGCCTCCAGTGCACCGCTCGCACGCATGGTTACGCAACGTGCGCGCGATCACACCTTCCGCCCGGTGACCGGGCGGGTACCGCTCAGTACATTGACGGGAACCCTCGTTAACATCCCTCAGCGCGAAGGGGCCGCACCATGACTGGTACGACCGGCACCACCTCTGTGATCGTCGCGGGCGCCCGTACGCCCATGGGCCGCCTGCTCGGCTCCCTGCGCTCCTTCTCCGGAGCGGACCTCGGCGGAGTCGCGATCAAGGCCGCCCTCGACCGGGCCGGCATCGGCGGCGACCAGGTGCAGTACGTGATCATGGGGCAGGTGCTCCAGGCGGGCGCCGGGCAGATCCCCGCCCGGCAGGCGGCCGTCGCCGCCGGCATCCCGCTCAGCGTGCCCGCGCTCACCGTCAACAAGGTCTGCCTCTCCGGGCTCGACGCCGTCGCCCTCGCCGACCAGCTGATCCGCGCGGGCGAGTTCGACATCGTCGTGGCCGGCGGCCAGGAGTCGATGACCAACGCCCCGCACCTGCTCCCGAAGTCCCGCGAGGGCTACAAGTACGGCGCCGTGGAGATGCTCGACTCCATGGCGCTCGACGGCCTCACGGACGCCTACGAGAACATCGCGATGGGCGAGTCCACCGAGAAGCACAACACCCGCCTCGGCATCGGCCGCGCCGAACAGGACGAGACCGGCGCCCGCTCCCACCAGCGGGCCGCCGCCGCCCAGAAGAACGGCGTCTTCGAGGCCGAGATCACACCCGTCGAGATCCCGCAGCGCAAGGGCGAGCCGGTCGTCTTCGCCAAGGACGAGGGCATCCGCGGCGAGACCACCGTCGAATCGCTCGGCAAGCTCCGCCCCGCCTTCGCCAAGGACGGCACGATCACCGCGGGCACCGCCTCGCAGATCTCCGACGGCGCCGCCGCCCTCGTCGTGATGAGCAGGGCCAAGGCCGAGGAGCTGGGCCTGGAGTGGATCGCGGAGATCGGCGCGCACGGCAACGTCGCCGGCCCCGACAACTCCCTCCAGTCGCAGCCCTCCAACGCCATCCGGCACGCCCTCGGCAAGGAGGGCCTCGACGTCGCGGACCTCGACCTCATCGAGATCAACGAGGCGTTCGCCGCCGTCGCCGTGCAGTCAATGAAGGACCTCGGAATCTCCTCGGAAAAGGTGAACGTCAACGGCGGCGCCATCGCGCTCGGTCACCCCATCGGGATGTCCGGCGCCCGCCTCGTACTCCACCTCGCGCTGGAGCTGAAGCGGCGCGGCGGCGGCGTCGGCGCGGCGGCGCTGTGCGGCGGCGGCGGCCAGGGCGACGCACTGATCATCCGCGTGCCGGGTAAGTGAACCCGGGTAAATGAACAGCGAGTACTGGAGAACGGAGCAGTGATGGCGGACGTCCCCACCCTGGTCGAGCAGGCCCGCCAGGGCCGGCCGCGCGCCGTGGCCCGGCTGATCTCGCTGGTGGAGGGGGCGTCCCCGCAGCTGCGCGAGGTGATGGCCGCGCTGGCCCCGCTGACCGGCGGCGCGTACGTGGTGGGGCTGACCGGCTCGCCCGGCGTCGGCAAGTCCACCTCGACGTCCGCGCTGGTCAGCGCCTACCGCCGGGCCGGGAAGCGGGTGGGCGTCCTCGCCGTCGACCCGTCCTCGCCGTTCTCCGGCGGCGCGCTCCTCGGCGACCGGGTGCGGATGTCCGAGCACGCCAGTGACCCTGGCGTGTACATCCGCTCCATGGCCACCCGCGGCCACCTCGGCGGGCTCGCCTGGGCCGCCCCGCAGGCCATCCGGGTGCTGGACGCGGCGGGCTGCGACGTGGTGCTCGTCGAGACCGTCGGCGTCGGCCAGTCCGAGGTGGAGATCGCCGCCCAGGCGGACACCTCCGTGGTGCTGCTGGCCCCCGGCATGGGCGACGGCATCCAGGCCGCCAAGGCCGGAATCCTGGAGATCGGCGACGTGTACGTGGTCAACAAGGCCGACCGCGACGGCGCCGACGCCACCGCCCGCGAGCTCAACCACATGCTGGGCCTGGGCGAGTCCCGCGCCCCCGGCGACTGGCGGCCGCCCATCGTCAAGACGGTCGCCGCGCGCGGCGAGGGCACCGACGAGGTCGTCGAGGCGCTGGAGAAGCACCGCGCGTGGATGGAGGAGCACGGGGCGCTCGCGGAAAGGCGCGCCCAGCGCGCCGCCCGCGAGGTCGAGACGATCGCCGTCACCGCGCTGCGGGAGAAGATCGGGGACCTGCGGGGGGACCGGCGGCTGGGCGCGC
>NZ_JBHVHQ010000978.1:0-3030 GCF_042800135.1 Streptomyces sp. NPDC057654
CCCTACGGCCGGGGGGCCGTTTCGGCTGGTGTAGTGCTCATCGGAGGCAGCTCCGATGAGCTTGGCCCTCTCGTGCATCGGGGCCTCAGCGCATAACATCCGGCCATGTCGTCCTCGACCAACGGACAGTGGTACCCGCCGGAGTGGCCGGACCGGATTCGCGCGCTCGCGAGCGGGGAGCTGACGCCTGCCGCGCCGCGGCGGGCGGCGACCGTACTGCTGCTGCGGGACGCCACGCCGGAGGCGCCCGGCGGGGTCTCCGTGTACATGCTGCGTCGGCGCGCTTCCATGGCCTTCGCCGGAGGGGCGTACGCCTACCCCGGCGGCTCGGTGGACCCGCGGGACGAGCGGCCCGTGGCCTGGGCCGGGCCCTCGCGGGCGCGGTGGGCCGAGCGGCTGGGGACGGACGAGGCGACGGCGCAGGCGATCGTGTGCGCCGCGGTCCGGGAGACGTTCGAGGAGGCGGGCGTCCTCCTCGCGGGCCCGGCCCCGGACACCGTCGTCGGCGACATCACGGGCGACGACTGGGAGGCGGACCGCGTGGCGCTCGTCGCCCGCGACCTCTCCTTCGCCGACTTCCTCGAACGCCGCGGCCTGGTCCTGCGCTCCGACCTGCTCGGAGCGTGGGCGCGCTGGATCACCCCGGAGTTCGAGCCGCGCCGCTACGACACCTGGTTCTTCGCGGCCGCGCTGCCGCGCGGCCAGCGCACCCGCAACGCCTCCACGGAGGCGGACCGCACCGTCTGGACCGCCCCGGCCGAGGCCGCCGACGGGTACGACCGGGGCGACCTGCTGATGATGCCTCCGACCATCTCCACGCTGCGCTCCCTCGTTCCGTACGGGACCGTCGCCGAGGCGCTGGGCTCCGCGGCGGAGCGCGATCTCGCGCCCGTACTCGCGCAGGCCCGCATCGAAGGCGACGAACTGGTGCTGAGCTGGCCGGGGCACGACGAGTTCACCAAACGCATCGCCGAACGCGACGGCGCCGGCGACGACATCTCCGACCTCTCCACGGGGGCCTGATCATGACCCATGCGGCAGCACTGCCCGGCCGGCCGCGCGAAGGCGTCATCGGCGGTCCGGCCACCGACCGCGCCGTCTGCGTACTGGCGCCCAACCCGTCCGCGATGACGCTCGACGGCACCAACACCTGGCTGCTCTCCGAGCCCGGCTCCGACCTCGCCGTCGCCGTCGACCCCGGCCCGCTGGACGAGGGGCACCTGGCGAACGTCATCGCCACCGCCGAGCGCGCGGGCAAGCGCGTCGCGCTCACCCTCCTCACCCACGGCCACCCCGACCACTCGGACGGCGCGGCCCGTTTCGCCGAGCTGACCGGTACGCGCGTGCGCGCGCTGGACCCGGCGCTGCGCCTCGGCGGCGAAGGGCTGGGCGAGGGCGACGTGATCACGACGGGCGGCCTGGAGCTGCGGGTCGTGGCCACACCGGGCCACACCGCGGACTCCCTCTGCTTCCATCTCCCGGCCGACGCGGCCGTGTTGACCGGCGATACGGTCCTGGGGCGCGGCACGACCGTGGTCGCCCACCCGGACGGGCGGCTCGGCGACTATCTGGACTCGCTGCGGCGGCTGCGCTCGCTGACGGTCGACGACGGCGTCGACACGGTGCTGCCGGGGCACGGACCGGTGCTGAACGACGCCCGGGGCGTCATCGAGTTCTATCTGGCCCATCGCGCGAAGCGGCTCGCCCAGGTGGAGACGGCCGTCGAGGACGGCTACCGGACGCCGTCGGAGGTCGTCGCCCACGTCTACGCGGACGTGGACCGCACGCTGTGGCCCGCGGCCGAACTGTCCGTACGGGCTCAGATGGACTATCTCGACGAGCACGGGCTGGTCTGACGCCGGCCCGCTCCTGCTCCCTCACGCCGCATCACGCCGCGACGCCTGCCGCATCAAGCCGGTGCCTGCCCTTTCGGGCAGGCCCGCCTCCGCGTGCGCGCGCCTATTCGTCGGCGACCGCGTCTCAATCGGCCCCTGCTGTCTGCCGTCGTTGGGCCGTTGCCGTTTCCGTTGCCGTTCCCTCCTCCGACGGCAGGAATGGGGCTGTCACTTGGAGGAAGAGCGCCCGCCTCTCGTCGGGAATGCCGAGAAGCTTGGCCGCCTCTTCCAAGGTGACTCGCCGACCGTCCGCCGTGCTGTGCCGGGAAGACGCCGCCACGGGGAGTGGCAGGTCGTCTTCGGTCAGCTTTCCGGACCGGATGAGCACGTCGCGTACGGGGACGTCGAGCGCGCGCGCCAGGCCGCGCATGGTGGTCAGGTCGGGCATGCTCTGCCGTTGCAGCAGTCTGGTGACTGCCGCGCGGTGTACCCCCGCGTCGTCGGCGACCTTGGACCGGCCGCCGCCTCGGGGGTGATCGATGTCGTAGCCACGGGACCTCATGAGGTCCTCCATCCAGGCCGCGAATTCCTCCAGGGTGTCCTTCATGGTGAGTCCGCTCCCTCCATCCGCTCCACAGACTAACGCGCGTGCGCGAGCGAAATGTTCAACTGGGGTTACTGCGCAGAATGGGGCTGAAAGGGCTGTGTGGGGCCTGTGAAGGAATTGCAGATTGCGTGCGAGTGCGAAACATGGAAAATTCATGAAGGTGCGAAGACGGTGCGAAATCCGTCCGCCGCCGTCCGCCCGTCGCCATCCTCGTGCGTTTCCGGTGGCGGGCCTCCCAAGGGGAAGGCGTGCGTCCGGGCGCCCGCCCGTTCGCGGATCCGATCCCCGCGATTGATTGCCCGCAAGCTCTTGTTGCGCACTCGCGCGATCGGGTACCGTTCTTGCGTCGCGGCACGGATCCGGCCTTCCCCGTGGGCCGTCGAGCCCCGTGCCGCGACACGGGTTCGACCCGGACTCCCATGGACAGGTCGTAGGCGCGCTCGCGGTCGCGAGCGCGGGGCGGCGGATCACGAGGCGCCCGCCTGGACGCTCTGGAACGCGGCCGGTGATCTCCGGGCCCCCTGGGCTCGCTTGCGGACGCCCTGGCCGCGCTGACGGCGCTGTACGGGCACGTTCACGCAGCGGCGA
>NZ_JBHVHQ010000979.1:0-3025 GCF_042800135.1 Streptomyces sp. NPDC057654
GGCCCACCCGCAGGCCGCCGCGATGACCGCCACCCGCATCCCCGCGGCCTCGGCGTTGCGCGGCGACAGCCGGGAGACGCGGACCCGCAGCGCCGCCAGGTCGCCCTCGCGGGCGGCCCGTTCGACCAGGTCGCGGGCGACGCCGCGGTCGGGGGCGGCGGCGGCCCCGGCCGCGAGCGCGTCCAGCCGCACCCACGTGCCGATCATGGAGCGTACGGGTGTGCGCGGCGGCAGGAACCCGTGGAGGCGCGGGTCCTGCGGCGCGGTCTCGATCGCGGTCGTCATTGCGGCCATCCCTCTCGTACCAGCCATCCCTATCGTCCCACTCACCCCAAACGTCCGAGAGGCACCAGAGGTTCCATCAATCGATCGCTTTCGATCAATCCGCCGCCCTCACGGGCGAGTGCCCTCCAGCAGCCGCGCCACCTCCGCGTCGAGATCCAGGTGGCGGTGCTCCGTACCCGGCCGCACCAGCCGCGTCGTCTCGGCCGTCCAGTCGGCGAGGTCCGCCGCGCGCACCGCCAGCACGCAGCGCCCCTCGTCCCCGCTGAGCTGAAGGTGCACCCGCGCGGGGCACCCCCGGCCGTGGACCGGCCACACCGACACATCGCCCTCGCCGACCCGGCCCCGCGCCCCGCCCAGCAGCAGCTCGCGGGCGAAGAACCAGCTCGCGACCGTCTCGCCCCGGCAGGAGAAGACGACGGCGACCTCGTACGGGCGGTCACTGCGATAGCTGAAGCGGCCGAGCACCGGGATGGGCGGGCGGCCCGCCTCCCCGGGGCCGGGGAGGAGCTCCAGCATCAGAGTGCGGTTCGCTGTCGTGGCCACTGCGAGCAACCTTTCGTCGATGGAACCGGTCCACACCACTCGTCAGCCGACGCGGCCGTACATGTTCGGGTTGTAGTAGGCGAACGAGGAGATACGGACCGTCTTCCCCGGTCGCGGCGCCTCCAAGTACTGGCTGCCGCCCAGATAGATCGCCACGTGGTGGATGCCGGACACCGATCCGTCACTGGACCAGAAGACGAGGTCGCCCCGGCGCAGCTCGCCGCGCGAGATCTTCTTGGACGCGCGGTACTGGTCGTCGGCGACGCGCGGCAGGCTGATGCCCGCCCGGCGGTACGCCTGCTGGACGAGGCCGGAGCAGTCCCAGGCGTTCGGGCCGTTGCCGCCCCAGACGTAGGGGTCGCCGAGCTGCGCCATGGCGTACGAGATCGCGGCCTCCGTGCCGTGCCCGGAGGTGGCGGACCCCGAGCCGGAACCGCCGTGCGACCCCGAGCTGGAGCCGGAGCCCTGGGAAGAGGAGCCCCCGGACTTCCCGGTACGCGCCTCGTAGCGGTCCTTGTGGCTCGTCCACCACCAGCTGCCGTTGCTCTGGTACCAGTACACCCGGTCCGTGGAGTCCCAGCCCGACCGGCCCCGGAAGGTGGGGTTGGAGTTGTGGCCGGCCGACGAAGAGGAGGAGGCGGACGACGACGAGGACGAGGAGCCGCTGGACTGCGAGCCGCCCGCGTACCGCTCGTATCTGTCCTGGTGGCTCGTCCACCACCAGCTGCCGTTCTTCTGGTACCAGTACACCCGGTCCGTGGAGTCCCAGCCCGACTTGCCCCGGAACGTGGGGTTGGTGGAGTGGCCCGCAGTCGAGCGCCCGGCCGACGAAGAGGAAGAAGAAGACGACGACGAAGCGGTCGAACCGCCCCCGTGCGCCTTGTACTTGTCGTAGTGGCTCGTCCAGCGCCACCAGCCGCTGCCGTCCTTGTACCAGTACTTGGACCCGTCCCAGCCCGCGTGGCTCGGCGCCGGTTCGGCCGCGGCCGTTCCCGCCCCCGCGCCGACCAGGGCCGCGGCCCCCACCGCCGCCGCGATGGCGCCGCGCACCGTGCACCGCTGCGGGGTGCCGCCGTTGCGCCGTGCCGACTCGACCGCCGCGCCCGTGCAGAACGCGCACGCGCAGTCGGTCGGTATCTCCTCGCTGAATGCCGGTGTACGCACTCTTTACCGCCTTTCTCCAGGTGTCGCGGCCCATGGCCGCCTGTTCGCTCGGCAGCTGGACGCTCGGCACAGAGCGCAGCTCAGTGCTCGGCTCAGTGCTTGGCGGCCGAGTTGCCGCGCGCCGTGTAGAAGGCGACGGTCAGGTCCTTGACCAGCGCCTTGCGTTCGTAGTCGTCCAGTTCCACGAGCCCCCGCGCGGTCAGCCTGCTGACGGTGTCGTCCACCGCGTCCACCACCGACGTCAGCACCGAGTCGCGGTGCTTGGCGTCGATGGCCGCGATCTGGCTGCGCTGCATCGCCGCCGCGACCTCCGGCGCGTACTCGATCCGCGTCGGCTGCGCCGAGAAGACCTGCACGCCGATGGAGCGGACCTGGTCGGAGAGGACCTGGGTCAGCGCGTCGCCGACGGCCTCCGCGTCGCGCAGCGTCGGCGCGTCGTCGTGGAAGGCGTCCGCCGGGAGCTGGGACAGGACGCGAGCCATGGCCGCCTCGACCTGCTCGCTCAGATAGCCGGCGTAGTCGTCGACCGAGAGCGTGGCCCGCGCGGTGTCGCGCACCCGCCACACCACCAGGACCACGACCCGCAGCGCGACGCCCTTGGCGTCCACGGCGACCATGGGCTCGCTGCGCCAGTGCCGCAGCCGTACGTCCACCCGGCGGCGCAGCACCAGCGGGCTGATCCACACCAGCCCGGTGCGCCGCACGCTCCCCCGGTACCGGCCGAACAGCGACAGCACCCAGGCGCAGCCCACCCGGCCGCGGGTCAGCCCGCCGAAGGCCAGCAGCGCGACCACACCGCCCGCCGCGACGGCCGCCCACTCCCAGGGCCGTACGTCCGTACGCTCGTGGACCGGCAGCCGGACGGCCTTCAGGGCCGCTTCCGGCAGGACGCCCACGCGCCACAGCAGCCAGCCGGAGCCGCCGAGGGCCAGCAGCCCGACGAAGACCGCCCACCAGCCGGAGAGCGCGGGGCCGGGCCGCTCGACGAGGTCGGCGTCGCCCTCGGGGGCCTCGCGCGTCTCGGGCCGGGGCT
>NZ_JBHVHQ010000980.1:0-3022 GCF_042800135.1 Streptomyces sp. NPDC057654
CCGCCAGACAGACCGTGAACCGCCCGACGCCCCGGCCCCCGGACCCCGGCCGCACGGCCCCCTCCTGCCCGTTCCGCCCCTCCTGACAGGGGTCGGCCCCGCCGAGCATCGGCGGCAGGAGCGCCGCATCGACGCCGCTGACCACGGAGTCCGCCGCCGCGACGGTCCCGTCCGCCAGCTCGACGCCCGCCGCCCGGCCGTCCTTCTCGACGATCCGCGTGACCTCCGCGCCGAAGGCGAACTCCACCTTCCGCGCGCGGCACCGCTCGTACAGCGCGTCGGCCAGCGCCCGCATCCCGCCGCGCACGTACCAACTGCCGAACGTCTGCTCCAGATAGGGCAGCGCCGTGGCGCTCGCGGGCGCGGTGCGGGGATCGAAGCCGTACGCCAGGGCGTAGCTCTCCAGGAGGGCGACGAGGCGCGGGTCCCTCAGCTCCCGCTGGGCGACGGACGCCAGCGTGGCCGGGCCGCCGTCCCGCCGGAACAGCCCGCGCCTGCGGGGCGCGGGGTAGGGGTCGCGGCCCAGCACCTGCCAGTCGGCCCGCAGCGGCTCCTCCAGCAGCGGCCGGCGCGTGGCGTCCCACACCTCGCGCGCCCGGTTGACCAGATCGCTCCACCGCTCGCCCGCGCCCCCGCCGGCCGCCTCGTCCAACGCCCGTACGACGCCCGCACGCGAGGCGTTGGGCAGCGAGAGGACCGTGCCGTCCGCGAAGACGTGCCGGCTCGCCGGGTCGACCTGGGACAGCTCGACGCTCTGCTCCAGGGACTCCTTGCCGGTCTTGACGAACAGATCGCGGTACACCGCCGGGAGGTGCAGCAGCCCCGGCCCCGTGTCGAAGGCGAACCCGTCACGGCCGAGCCGCCGCACGCCGCCCCCGTACGTGTCACCGCGCTCGTACACCGCCACCCGGTGGCCCGCGACGGCCAGCCGGGCGGCGGCCGCCATCGCGCCCATCCCGGCGCCGATCACCGCAATCCTTGCCATGCCCGTGACTTTATCCGGCACCACTGACAACGCCGGCGGCCCGGCCTGCCGCCGCTTCAGCCGATGTTCCGCCGGGGACGGCCGCGGACGACCTTGAAGTGGTGTCCGTGGGGGTGAGCACTCAGGTCTGAGTACACGTACTCAGACGATGAGATGAGTAGATGCACGGATGGGCCCCGACCTGCACGGAAGGGAAAGTAGTGACCACGGAAGGGGCGCAGCGCCGAGACCGCCGACACGGGGCGGCGGAACCGGCGGGCGGCCCGGAAGGAAACGGTGGGGCACCACGGGGGAATCGCGGTGCTCTGCCGGGAACGGGGGTTCCACGGGGGACACGGGGGAACGCCGTGTTCCGGCGCGGGCCGAAGGGGGGATCGGTCCGCGCCGGAACAGCGTTGGAACGGCGCGCGATTGCGGCGGGCGGTTACCGCGGGCTGCCGCTGATGCGCCCCTGGAGCAGCCGGGAGAGGGCCGCGTGCACCTCCTCCAGGGAGCGCTCCGGCTGGAACGACTGCCAGTCCAGCGCGGCCACCAGCACCATCCCGAACAGCGCCGACGCCGTCAGCGGGATGTCGATCTCCTTGCTCAGCTCGCCGCCGGCCACCGCTTCCCGCAGCACGGACTCGATCACGGTTATCGCCTTCTGCCGCACCTGCATCAAGGTGGACTGCCAGGCGCGGTTGGTGCGCCACAGCTCGGCCACGTACAGCTGGGTGAGCGAGGGGTAGCGGGCGATGAAGCAGAGCCCGGCCCGGATCATGGCGTCCAGCGCGTCGACCCGGCTCCCGCCGCGAGCCGCCGTCTCGTCGGCGGCCCGCTGGAGCGAGGAGCTGAGCAGTTCGATGCCGTGCCGCAGCAACTCCTCGAACAGCACGCTCTTACTGGCGAAGTTGTAGTAGACCGTGCCCTTCGCCACCCCGGCCCGCTCGGCGATCTCGTCCACCGTGGTGGAGGAGAACCCCTGCTCGGCGATGAGGGTCACGGCCGCCTCGAAGAGCTTCTGCCGGGTGACCTGCCGGCGGGTGTCGCCCGGAGACCGGGGCCGCACCCTCCGGATTGCTGCAGCGCTGCTGTCCATGGTGCTGATTCTGCCTGGCGCCGAGGAGTGCCTGATCACAGGGACAGCTCCGGGTGCGGCCGGTTCACGGACCACACCTGTCCGCGACGGGCCGTCCACGCGGTCAGCGCCAACGCGCCCCCCGTGAACGCCGCCGGCACGGCGCACGGCGGGGTGCTGTTCACGAGCCCTCCCTCGAACTGGCCAGTCAGTACAAAAAGTGCCGCACTCTGATCTCGCTCCGTCAACTGGGGCTGACTCAAGGGGTGTTCGTGCAGGTCAGGGCCGATTGTCAGTGGTGTGCCCCACGATGGGCACATACGGCGGTCATGCGACTACCCAACGGCCGCCACACGACGACAGGAGGTTCGTCATGGCCGGTACCGCGAGCGACGTCCACCCCGTGCTGCGCCGCGCCGCGGCCCCGCCCGCCGCGCTCGACCTGCTCACCCAGGCCCACGACGGACTGGCCGAGGCCGCCGACCTCGAAGCCCCCAACGAGCGTTACGCCACCGCCCACCTCGCCGCCCTGCGCACCGCGGCCGCCGTGCTGGCCGTCCGCGGCCGGCCCGAGACCACGGCGCGGCGCCGGCGGCGGATCCGCAGCGCCTGGGAAGTGCTGCCCGAAGTCGCGCCGGAGCTGGCCGAATGGAGCGCGCTGTTCGCCTCGGGCGCCCCGCGCCGGGCCCGCGCGGAGGCGGGCATACCCTCCGCGGCGAGCTGCCGCGACGCCGACGACCTGCTGCGCGACGCCGCCATGTTCTTGCGCCTGGTGGAGCGGATGCTGGTGCTCCAGCCCGCCCTGCCGCGGCAGGCGGCGGCCGAGCGGGACAAGGCGGGATGAGGGTCGCTGCCTTGCCCGGTGTCTTGCCCGGTGCCTGCCCGGCACCGTGTCCGGTGTCCTGTTCCGTGTCATGTCCAGGGCGCGCGCCGGAGCGCGCGCGGGGCGGCACCGGCCGGGCCCGCCGTAGGCAATAGGC
>NZ_JBHVHQ010000981.1:0-3020 GCF_042800135.1 Streptomyces sp. NPDC057654
GCCGCCGACCCTGATCACCGAGCGGGCCGCGTGGTGTTCGCGGCTGATCAGCTTGTACGGCACCGAGATCCGCACCGCGTCCAGCACCCCGGACCGGCTGCGCAGATTCAGCGCCTCGAACGCGTCCACGTCCCCGACCAGTCCGACGATCGTGCGCGTCACCCCGCGGCTGACGAAGGCGTCGCCGCCCGCCGAACGCACCAGGTCGACAATGGCGTCGATTTCCTCCTGCGTGGCCTCCGGGGCCATCACCACCACCATGAGAGGTTCCTCCCGTCGCTGAGGCTCCCGGGCCGCAAAGGGCCCCGGGAGCGGATGAAAGTCATTCGGCGCGCTGTACGGGGAAATCCGTGCGCGTCTTCGCCGTCCGGCCCGGAGCGGACGAAAGGAATCCGGGTGGAACACGTGCGCGGCCACGGCCGGGAACACCGTTCTTTTCGTTCAACAGGTTACGAGCACCGGGAGGGCCGCTCAACAATTCCGCGCGCTTTCCCGGCCGGATTACCACTGACGGTACACTGAGCGGAACGGCCCCGGCCCGAGAGCCGGGATCTTCCGGCCCCTTCGTGTATTGCGCGGGCCGACCTGATCCATTGATGTGCGCCGCGGCGGCGGTGCTGTCATCGGGGGAAGCGCTGTCGTCGGGGGAAGTGAGCAACGCATGGCCATGGTGGGCCTCTTCCTGTGGGAGGACGTGCGGGAGCTGACGGTGGCGGACGTCCCCGTGAAGTCCCTGATGCACACGGTCCGCACGGTCAAGGACGTGGCTTTCGAGACGGTGCTGAACTTCGTGGTGCAGAACGGCCCGGGGCGCGGAACACGAGGCGCTGCCGCGGAAGTGGGTGGTCTGGCGGTGCCGCTCGGCGCGGAGGCGTACGGGCGCGGCGCCTGGTGCGGAGGCGTACGGGCCCGGTGTGGGGGCGTACGGGCGCGGCGCGCCAAGTCCCCGTGCCCAGCCGAGTGGTGGCCTGAAGCGGCCTGGACGGTTCCGGCCGTCCTTTTCATCTTCCCGGAACTCTCGGCATCGGGTGACTATTGATCAAGGGGAACGCGGCGGTCGGATATCCGGTCGCGGGAACTTCCCTCCCCGAAAGGCCGATCGACCTGACTATTCCCGACTATGACCTGGGGAATTCCATGCCGACACCTCTCATCACGGCCGGTACGAGCGCCGGTTCCGGCCCGGCCCCGGCCCGGAACCGCGGACCCATCGCATCCGCCGCGTAATCCGGCCCTCCGATTCGGCCGGACTTCGTCATGCGTCTCATCATGGTCACGCTCGCCCCGCGCGACCGGCATCCGGCGAATGAGCCGCCGGCCGCCGAGATCTCGGATGTGATGTGGGTCTTCGCCACTCCGGAGGCCCAGTTGGAGCACGTGAGCATCCGGTCCGGCGACCGCTTCATCCATCTCGGGTTCTACAGCAGGCTCGACAGCGCGGCGGCGGCCGCGGCGACCACGGCGATCTGCCGCAGGGCCTTGGCCTCCTCGCCCGTGCTGCGCGGCTGGGAGGTGGCCGCGCTCAGACACGCGCCCGAGTACCCGGACCTCTGACCGCCCGTCCGTCTATTCGCTGCCCCGTCGCCGGGCATTTCCCGGCCCTTTTGCAACCCCGTCACCACCGCCGAGTTCCGGTACGACGCCTCATCGCGCCCGGAGGGCGTTTCCCCACCCCTTCCCCGCGCGTATTCCGGCGCTCGCCCTGCCCTTCATCCCCATTGCCCGACGAATGGTTCTGTCATGACTTACGCGCCCGATTTCGGCCTTGGCCATGTGGAGTTCCGCGTCGCCGACCTGGCGGCGGCCTCGGCCGAGATGACCGACCTCTACGGCTTCCGCCCAGTTGCCCGAGCCGACTCACCGGACAGTGTTTCCCTGGCCCTCCAGCAGGGCCGGATCACCCTCGTACTCACCCAGGCCCGTACCGAGAGCCACCCGGCGGCCGACTACGTCCGGGCTCACGGGGACGCGGCGGCGGATATCGCGTTCACCGTGCCCGACGTGACCCGGGCGTTCGCCCACGCCGTGGAGCGCGGGGCGGTTCCGGTCGCGCCGCCGTCCCGGCGTGCTGACGGCCGTACCACCGCGGTGATCGCGGGCTTCGGCGACGTGGTGCACACCCTGACCGAGGCCGGGCGGCCCGCCGTGCCACCCGGATTCGCCGCGCTCCCGGACGCCGATACGACCGCCGCATCGGACGAACTCCTCGTGGACATCGACCATTTCGCGGTATGCCTGGAGTCCGGCGACCTGGACGGCGCGGTGGAGTTCTACACCCGCGTGCTGGGGTTCCGGATGACCTTCACCGAGGACATCGCGGTGGGGGCGCAGGCCATGGAGTCGAAGGTGGTCCAGAGCCCCTCCGGCGAGATCACCTTCACCCTGATACAGCCGGTCGCCACCGCCGCGCCCGGCCAGATCAACCGCTTCGTCAAGGACCACGGCGGCGCGGGCGTGCAGCATCTCGCCTTCTCCACCGGGGACATCGTCGAAACAGTCGGCGCGCTGGGCGAGCGCGGCGTCCGGTTCCTGTCCGCGCCCGGCTCCTACTACGCCATGCTGCCGGGCCGGCTCGAACTGGCCCGGCACACCACGGAGCTGCTGCGCGAGCGGAACGTGCTGGTGGACGAGGACCACGACGGCCAGCTGTTCCAGATCTTCACGCGCTCCACGCACCCGAGCAACACGCTGTTCTACGAGGTGATCGAGCGCTTCGGCGCCAGCACGTTCGGCAGCGGCAACATCAAGGCCCTGTACGAGGCGGTCGAGGCCGAACGGCTGGCGTCGGAGGGACCAGAAGAATCGGCAGGACAAACAGGGTCAGCGGAATCAGCGGAATCAGCGGGAGGGACCCAGTGAGCGGCGTCGCGACACCGACCGCCGACGTCACTTCGGCCCCGGTGTCCGTGGCCGACTTCGCGGCCGTCGCCGAGCGCGTACTGCCCGCCGAGGTCTGGGACTTCATCGCGGGCGGCAGCGGCGCCGAACTGACCCTCGCGGCCAACCGGTCGGCCCTGGAC
>NZ_JBHVHQ010000982.1:0-3011 GCF_042800135.1 Streptomyces sp. NPDC057654
GTGTACGAGCGGCCGAACGAGTGATGTAGCGTCGCCCCGTACCGCCGAACGACGTGCCGTCGGCCTGTCGCCCCCTGCCCGCGCTCGCTGTACTGACCTGCTGATTTGAGACAACGACGCAGGTCATGTGAGTGTTGACAGGGTGCGGGCGACGGCGGGTAGGTTCGGCGGAGTCCACCACAGGACGCCCGGCCGGGCAACCTCCGCCTAGTCACCGAACGCCGCTGGGCCAGGGGGCGGTGAGCCGAGAAGGCACACCGCCACTGGGAGCCAGGTCCAGCGCACGGCGGCGAGGGAAGGTTTCTCCAGGTCGGCAGGTGTGACCCGGGTGGGGCCCGGGCGTTCAGTAGACAACGGCTTTCGGTCGACCCGCAGCCAGCGGGCCCCAGGTCGGCCCGAAGGACTCTGGGCCCCCACCCGCAGTCACCCGCCCGCGGCCGGGCGCTGCGCGCCCCGGCCCGCGAGGCCGTCTCGGACGTCCCTCGAACACCCCCGCCGCCCGCCGTCTTCCCGGGTCTTGGCGCGCCCTCCTTTACGCACCCTGGGGCCGCGCCGCAATCTCGTCGGTATACCGTCTGCTCACCACCGCACGACCTGCAAGGAAGGCCGTCACGTGCCCTCGGGTTCCGACACCACCGCCGAATCCGCCCCCGGCGGACCGGCAGCAGCGCCACGGGCGGACGACCCGGGGAGAAGAACGTGCCCGCCGACCCCGCCGCCCGCCCCGGCCGCGCCAGGCGCTTCGCGCTGCTCGTACGCCGCGAGGCGCCGCGCACCGGGCTCGCCGTCCTCGGCGGCCTCGCCCTGACCGCGGCCTTCCCGCCGTACGACCTGTGGCCGCTGTCGATCGTCGCCGTCGCCGCCCTGTCCCTGCTCACCCGGGGCCGCACCGCCCGCCAGGGCGCGTGGACCGGCTTCGCCTTCGGCCTGCCGTTCTTCTTCTTCCTGCTGCGCTGGCTGCGCGTGGTCGGCTACGACGCCGTCTTCGGCCTCTCCCTCGCCGAGGCGCTCTTCGTCTGCCTGCTCGGCGCGGCCCTCGCCCGCACCTCCCGGCTGCGCGGCTGGCCGCTGTGGACCGCCTGCCTGTGGGTCGCCCAGGAATGGGCGCGCGACCGCGTCCCGTTCGGCGGCTTCCCCTGGGGACGGCTCGCCTTCGCCAACACCGGCTCGCCCTTCACCCCCTTCGCGGCCCTGGGCGGCGCGCCCCTGGTGACCTTCGCCGTCGCCCTCGCCGGCGCGCTGCTCGCGTACGCCGTCGCCGCCGCCTGGCGGCTGCGCGCCACCGGGCCCCGGACCGTACGGGCCGCGCTGCCCGCCGTCGAGTCCCTCGCCCTGGCCGCCGCGATCACCGTCGGCGCGTACGCCGTGCCCGTGCCCACCAAGGCCGACGACACGGCGGACATCGCCATCGTCCAGGGCAACGTCCAGCAGGCGGGCATGGACTTCCTCGGCCGCCCGATGATGATCCTCAACAACCACGTGGACGCCACCCTCCAGCTCGCCAAGGACGTGAAGGCGGGCCGGGTCGAGAAACCGGACCTGGTGATCTGGCCGGAGAACTCCTCCGACCTCGACCCGTTCAAGTACCCGGAGGCGTACGACCGCATCGAGGAGGCCGTGAAGGCCGTCGGCGTGCCGATCCTAGTCGGCGCACTCGTCGACCACCCCTCCAAGAAGGGGTACGTCTACAACGAGGGCATCGTCTGGGACCCGAAGACCGGCCCCGGCGCCTCCTATACGAAGCAGCACCCCGTGCCCTTCGGCGAGTACGTGCCCTTCCGCGCGGAGCTCAGCAAGCTGATCACCCGGCTCCAGCGGGTGCCCCGCGACTTCTACCCCGGCGACCACAGCGGCGTCCTCAAGGTCGGCCCGGCCCGCCTCGGCGACGTCATCTGCTTCGAGGTCGCCTACGACGAGATCGTCCACGACACCGTGCGGGCCGGGGCGCGGGCCCTGGTCGTACAGACCAACAACGCCACCTACGGCCGCACCGGACAGCCCGAGCAGCAGCTCGCGATGTCCAAGCTGCGCGCCGTCGAGCACGGCCGCGCCGTGGTCACCGCCGCCACCAGCGGCATCAGCGCGGTCGTCGCGCCCGACGGCACGGTGGAGCAGCGCAGCGAGGAATTCACCCGACAGGTCCTGAACGCCCGCATCCCATTGCGTGACGGCACCACCGTCGCCGACCGCGTCGGTGCGGCCCCCGAGTGGGTGATCGCTATGGTGGGCCTCCTGTCCTGCGCGGCCGCGATCATGCTCGGCCGCTGGGGACGTCCGGACAAGAAGGGGCAGCAGTGAACGACGGCGCTCAGCGGAAGTACGGTCCGCTCGGCACGACCTTGGTGATCATCCCGACCTTCAACGAGGCGGACAACATCAAGCCCATCGTCGCCCGGGTGCGGTCCGCCGTTCCCGAGGCGCACGTCCTCGTCGCCGACGACAACAGCCCCGACGGCACCGGGAAGCTCGCCGACGAGCTCGCCGCCGAGGACGACCATGTCCACGTCATGCACCGCAAGGGCAAGGAAGGGCTCGGCGCGGCCTACCTCGCGGGCTTCCGCTGGGGCCTCGACCACGACTACGGCGTCCTCGTGGAGATGGACGCCGACGGGTCCCACCAGCCCGAGGAACTGCCGCGGCTGCTGACCGCGCTCAAGAGCGCCGACCTGGTCCTCGGCTCACGCTGGGTGCCCGGCGGGCGCGTCGTGAACTGGCCCAAGCACCGCGAGTACCTCTCCCGCGGCGGCTCCACCTACTCCCGGCTGATGCTCGACGTCCCCATGCGGGACGTCACGGGCGGCTACCGGGCCTTCCGCCGGGAGACCCTGGAAGGGCTCGGCATGGACCAGGTGGCCTCGCAGGGCTACTGCTTCCAGGTCGACCTGGCCTGGCGCGCGGTGAAAGCCGGATTCCACGTCGTGGAGGTCCCCATCACCTTCGTCGAGCGGGAGATGGGCGACAGCAAGATGTCCAAGGACATCCTGGCCGAGGCCCTGTGGCGGGTCACGACC
>NZ_JBHVHQ010000983.1:0-3010 GCF_042800135.1 Streptomyces sp. NPDC057654
CGCCTCCTGGGCGGGGACGTTGCGCGGGAAGAGCAGCAGGTCGGCGGCGCGGCCGTGGCCGATGAGGCGCGGCAGCGTCCAGGAGACGCCCGAGTCGGCGGTGAGCGCGACCCCGGCGAAGGAGGTGTTGAAGGAGGCGGTGTCCGCGACGACCCGGTAGTCGGCGGCGAGCGCGAACCCCGCCCCCGCCCCCGCCGCGACGCCGTTGACCCCGGCCACGACCGGCTTCGGCATCTCGGCGAGCGCGGTGACGATGGGGTTGTAGTGCTCACGCACGGTGCTCATCGTGCGGCTCTCGCCGCGCTCGCTGTCCTCGCTCAGCAGCCCGATGTGCTCCTTGAGGTCCTGGCCCACGCAGAAGGCGCGCCCGGTGGCGGTCAGCAGCACGGCCCGGACCGCCGGGTCCGCCGCGGCCTGCCGCACGCTCTCGCGGAGCGTGACCTTCGCCTCCGTGTTCAGCGCGTTCATGGCGTCGGGGCGGTTCAAGGTGATCGTCGCGAGTCCGTCGGTCACCTCGTAGAGCACGGTGTCGGCCATGGTGCATCCCTTCCGTCGGGGCTCGGTACGTGCCGCCGAAGCCCGCGGCGGCGGCGCGCAGCGCTCAGCATGCCGGAGATCGCCGGGCGGGGACATGTGACCTGCGTCAAAGAATCGGGCCGGGGCACCCCTGAGATGGCGGCGCAGTATCGCAGCCGGATCGCCGAATTGGGTGGTTTTGCGCGAGCGCGTTGCAGAAGGGATGCCGACCGATGTTGGTCATCGGGTCGTTCGATGCGGGATAATGGCCTTGAAGCAATGTGTTCGATGCCGGTGACACCTGGGTTGTCGGCTGCGATGAGCTGGTTTCAGGAAGGGGAACGAGCATGGCGGCCATGAAGCCGCGGACGGGCGACGGCCCGCTCGAGGTGACCAAGGAGGGGCGGGGCATCGTCATGCGCGTTCCGCTCGAAGGCGGCGGTCGGCTTGTCGTCGAGCTGACACCGGACGAGGCGGACGCCCTCGGGGATGCCCTGAAGAAGGTCGTCGGCTGACACATTTGGCCCGCGTTTTTCTGCGCTGCCCTGCCGCTTCGGTGCGAACCGAGCGGCGGGGCAGTGGCATTTCCGCCGCCTTACGGCAGTAGCTTCCCGAACGCCCTTTGCAGGATTGTCCGAATTTCCGCGGCTGGGCCGAAGACGGGGCCGGCGGGCGGTTCAGGGGCGTTTGACCGCGCACAGCAGGCCGTCGCCCACCGGCAGCAGCGACGGCAGCAGGGCCGTCGACTCGCGTACGGCCCGCAGCAGTTCCCGCAGCCGCTGCACCTCGGCGGGCTGCGCGGCGGAGTCCACGGTGCGGCCGTCGGCGAACACGCCCTCGAAACAGACCAGCCCGCCGGGTCTCAGCAGCCGCAACGATTCGGCGAGGTAGTCGAGGCACTCCAGCCGGTCACCGTCGCAGAACACCAGGTCGTAGCCGCCGTCCGCGAGGCGGGGCAGGACCTCCAGCGCGCGGCCGGGGATGAACCGCGCCCGGTTGCCCGCGAACCCCGCGGCCCGGAACGCCTCGCGCGCGAACTGCTGCCGTTCCGGCTCGCTGTCCACGGTCGTCAGCACACCGTCCGGGCGCATGCCGTGCAGCAGGTGGATGCCGGACACCCCGGTGCCCGTGCCGATTTCGGCGACGGCCTTGGCGTCCACCGTGGCGGCGAGCAGGCGCAGCGCGGCGCCGGTGCCGGACGACACCGAGTGGAGACCTGCCTCACGAGCCCGGTCACGGGCCCAGCGCAACACCTCGTCCTCGGCGACGAACGCATCCGCGAATGCCCAGCTCGTCTGCCGGTTGCCGGTAATGGCCCTCTCCTCTGTCCCCGTAGTCCACGCAACCGTGACTGTATCCGCTGCCCACGGGAACCCGCAGATGGGACCGGGCGTTGGTAAGGGGTGGGGGAAGCCGATGAAGCTGGACCAAATGCAGGTCAAAAATGCTTATCCGGAGCTAACGGGCGAGGTGGATATGGTAGGGGCTCTACTGGACACCACCAGAGCCGATAGGGGAGGTGCGGCTTCGGCCGGCGACCGCAGGGGAGTGCTGAGGCGCTTCCGGAGGTCTTCCGGCGAGCCGAAATCCGTGACCAACACCGCTGACCGTTCCCGCACCGCAAACTCCGCCACCGCGACTTTCGCCACCGATGCGGATGCGCCGGCGTGGACCCCTCCCACCTGGGAGGAGATCGTCAGCACGCACAGCGCACGGGTCTATCGCCTCGCGTATCGGCTCACGGGCAACCAGCACGACGCCGAGGACCTCACACAGGAGGTCTTCGTCCGCGTCTTCCGCTCGCTGTCCACCTACACTCCGGGGACGTTCGAGGGGTGGCTGCACCGCATCACCACCAACCTGTTCCTCGACATGGTCCGCCGCCGGCAGCGCATCCGCTTCGACGCGCTCGGCGACGACGCGGCGGAGCGGCTCCCCAGCCGCGAGCCCTCGCCGCAGCAGCACTTCAACGACACCCACTTCGACGCCGACGTCCAGCAGGCGCTGGACACGCTCGCGCCGGAGTTCCGCGCGGCCGTCGTGCTGTGCGATATCGAAGGGCTGTCCTACGAGGAGATCGCCGCCACCCTCGGCGTGAAGCTCGGCACCGTGCGCAGCCGCATCCACCGCGGCCGCTCGCACCTGCGCAAGGCCCTACAGCACCGCTCGCCCGCCGCTCGGGCCGAGCAGCGTGCCGTCGCGACCGTGGCTCCGCTGAGTGGGGAGGTAGGAATCGCGTGACCGGATCAGGCGGTCAGTCCCCCGCCGAGCAACATCTCGGCGACCGCCTCGCGGCCCTGGTCGACGGGGAGTTGGGGCACGATTCTCGGGAGCGGGTGCTCGCGCACCTGGCTACGTGCGGAAAGTGCAAAGCGGAGGCCGACGCGCAGCGCCGGCTCAAGAGCGTGTTCGCCGAGACGGCGCCGCCGCTGCCCTCGGAGGGGTTCCTCGCGCGGCTTCAGAGCCTGCCCGGCGGGGGACCCGGAGACGACAG
>NZ_JBHVHQ010000984.1:0-3006 GCF_042800135.1 Streptomyces sp. NPDC057654
GGTGCCGGTCAGCCAGCCGGCCGCCGTGGCCGCCACGAACGCGGTGAACGCCTCGTCGGGATCGGGCGGCGTGTCCCCGTCCCCTGGATCGGGCGTCCCGTCGGCCCGTACGATCTCGGCCGCGATCTCCGCCTCCGGCCGGTCGTCGGCGGGCATCCGCTCCGCGCCGTTCTCGCCGACGCGCAGCTTCTCCCCCCAGGGTTCGATGACGTATTCGCAGAGCAGCGCGCTCACGTCGGCGCAGGCGGCCGGGGGCTGCGTCCA
Organism: Streptomyces sp. NPDC057654; assembly: GCF_042800135.1. Classification (NCBI taxonomy): domain Bacteria; kingdom Bacillati; phylum Actinomycetota; class Actinomycetes; order Kitasatosporales; family Streptomycetaceae; genus Streptomyces; species Streptomyces sp. NPDC057654. The sequence continues at coordinate 265 of NZ_JBHVHQ010000984.1, forward strand.
GCAGGTCGCGTGCTCGTAGAGGAGCTGGCCGTCCGCGCGCTCGCGGAGGGCGACGGCCGTCTCGTCGTCGGCGTCGCGGAGGTCGTAGGCGACGACGACCGTGTCCGTGCGGCCGGGCGCGTACGGCTCGGTGGGCAGGCCGAGGACTTCAGCGGCGGCGAGTCCCAGGATGCGCTGGGACCGGCCCGGCAGCAGGGAGACCGTGCGCGGCTTCAGGCCGGTGGCGGCGAGGACCGCGGCCAGCCGGTCGAGGCCGCCGCGGCACTGTTCGACGGTGTCCTGGAAGTAGGCGTAGCGGCCGGTCATGCCGGATGTGAACCCGTACGGGGAGAGGCCGCCCAGGTAGCCGCCGGTCAGGGCGTAGTGCCAGCCGCGCAGGTCCCGGCCGTCGAGCGGGCCGGCGGCCGCCGCGAGTCCGGCCCGGTGGAGCATGCTCCGGACGCGTTCGTGGGCCCATTCCCAGCGGGCGTCGTCCGGGGCCGGGAGCAGGGCCGCGGCGTCGCGCGCCCGGTCGAGCTCGCCCGCGAGCAACGAGTTGAAGACCAGGAGGTAGCGCTCGGGCCAGGGGTGCAGGTCGGCTTCGCGCTCCGCGAGCACGTCGACCGCTTCCCGGTGGCGGTGCTCGCGCTCCAGGGCCGAGACCAGTTCGGCGCGGAGTGCGCGCGCCTCGGGGGCGTGCCGCAGCGCCTGGCGTAGGGCGGGTACGGCCAGGAAGGACACGCCGCGTTCGACGCATGCGTAGCCGAAGTCGTAGAGCGTCTGCGGGTTTTCGGGCTTCTTCGCCAGGCTCTTCGCCGCCTTCGCGAGGTCGTCGAAGTCCGCCGCCGCGGCGAGCTGTCGCACCACTTTCGCCAGGTCGCGGAGCGGGGCCGTTTCGGCGAGGGGGCGCAGGGCCCGGACGGTCCCCGGAATGTCGCCCGCGTCGAGGAGCTGACGGGCCTGTTCGAGTTCGTTCGTCATCAAAGGTGATCTTTGTCCGGGACGGATCGTGCCGCAACGGGTTTTCGCCCGGTCCTGCGCGGAGCGTTCGCCTCGCCCGTACGATCGCCCGGTCACTCGCACCGCTCCCCCACCGCCTCCCTCACCCTTCACAACTCCCCCTGGAGACACTGTGATCAGACGTATGGTCCACCGGAACGGCGAGTTACCGATCACCGCCGGCGCACTCCTGGCCGCCGTGGCCGCCATGGCCGCCACTTCCCTGGTCGCGGCCGCGGCGCCGTCGGCCGTCGCCGCCGCAGGCCCGGCCCCCGTCCGCGCCCCCGCCCACGCCCCCGCGCTCACGGAGCTGCCGTTCCTGCCCGACGACTGGTACAGCGAACCGACCGGACTGAACGAGGAGGGCGCGATCTCGGGGTATTCGACGCCCTCCGACGGCATGTACCCGGCCAACTACCGTGACCGTGCGGTGCGTTGGGACTCCGATGACACCATTCACGCCCTGCCGCCGGCCTCCGGCGATCTGTACGGCAGGGCCACCGAGATCAACGGCTCCGGCACGACCGCGGGGTACTCCTGGTCCGCGGGGACCTCGCAGTCCGCGCGGCAGGGGCACGCCGTGCGCTGGAGCGGCACCGGCGACGTCACGCCGCTCGCGCCCGTACCCGGCGACACCTTCTCGCGGCCCGCCGCCCTCAATGACGCGGGCGCCGTGGCGGGCACCTCCTGGAAGGGCGACGTCTCGCCCGACGAGGGCCACGGCGTGGTGTGGAAGCCGGACGGCACGCTCGTCACCCTGCCCGCGCTGCCGGGCGACGCCTACAGCGCGCCCGTGGCGATCAACGGCGCGGGCGAAGCCGTCGGGTACTCCTGGAACGGCGGCCTCTCGACGCGGCACGCGGTGAAGTGGAGCCCCGGCGGCGCCGCCACCGACCTCGGCGCCCTCGTCCGCGCCAAGTGGCCGCGGCATGACTCCAGTTCCGCCTTCGGCATCAACGACTCGGGCACCGTCATCGGAAGCGCCGCCCGGGCCGAACCGGCGGGTCCGACCGAGCCGCACGCCGTCGAGTGGGCCGACGACGGCACCGTGCAGGACCTGGGCCTGAACGCCTCCGCCGCTTCGATCAGCGACAACGGCACCGTGTCCGGCTTCCGGCGCGCTACCGACGGGTCGGTCAGGACGACCGCCACGCGCTGGGCCCCCGACGGCACACCGACCCTGCTGGCGCTGCCGGGCGACATGCGCGGCAACAGCAACGGCGCGCAGGTCAATGACGCGGGCACCGTCGCCGGGTACGCCTGGGACGGCATCCCGAGCCGCGAGAACAAGCGCGCCGTGCGCTGGGCCGCCGACGGCGGCGCCGTCGATCTGGGGAGCGCGCCCTCCGATCCGTACAGCTCGGCGCTGTTCGTCAACTCGGGAGGCACCATCGCGGGGGTATCGATCCGCACCCCCATTTACACCTATCTGCCGGGTACGCACCACGCGGTGGTGTGGCGGTCCTGAGCTTTCCGCAGGTCCTCGGGCTCGGAGTGAACGGCCGGGCCGGGCACGGCGGTCCCTGTCGAATCGACGCGACGGATATCGATATGAAAGGGTGAAAACTGGCTGAAACCAACTCTGAAAGGAGACGGCATGTCCTCGAAGCGACGCCGCAAGAAGAAGGCCCGCCGCAAGAACGGCGCCAACCACGGTAGCCGCCCTCAGTCCTGAGCTGACGGCCGCCTCGCGGCACACCCGGGTCGCGCCGCATGGAAACGGCATCCCGCCGTCGCCCAGGACCGGCCCGAACGCCGCACCGA
>NZ_JBHVHQ010000985.1:0-3000 GCF_042800135.1 Streptomyces sp. NPDC057654
TCGTACGGCCGCGCTGCTGTGTCCGGGATGCACTGGTGCCAATTCCCGTCCCGGTGGGCCACCATGGGTAGGTTCGCTGTCCATTGCAGTGGTCAGGGGAGGACGCCATGAGGCTGGGCAAACCACTCGCCGTCGGCTTCGCCGAGGAGCGCGAGCACGAGGAGCACGAGCCGGCCGCCGTGACGCCGCCGGCTGCCGCCGAGGCCGGAAACGGCGACAGCGAGGCGGTGGCCGCCGGGGCCGAGGCGACGGCGCCGCGATGAGGCTGCGGCTCCCGGAGGAACACCCGCCGGAGCCGCCGACCGGATACAAGATCGCCTACCCGGTGCTGTCCCACAACGGCCGCCGGGCGGGCTTCACCGGCGTCTCCCTCGGCGGCGGCCTGCCGTACGGCGTCCTGGACGACGCGCGCTGCGTCTACGGACGCCGCCACCGCTGCCCCTCCCGCCGCTGCGACTGCGGCTTCCACTGCCTGCACTCCCGCGACGAGGCGCTCGGCCTCACCTGCCTCACCGAACACCGCCGGGCCGTCGTCCTGGAGATCACCGTCCTCGGCTCGTACATCCGCTACGAGCGCGGCATGCGCTACGCCCGTCAACGCGTCCGCACCGCCCGCGTCGGCCCCTGCTCCTGCGGGCGCACCGCCGACCGCTTCGCCGACGCCGGATGGGGACGGGCGGGCTGGCGGACCGTGACGGGCAGCTGCGCGGGCTGTGCCGCCGACCGGATGAGCATCTCCTTTCCCGGCTTCGCCAAACTGGCGGGCGAGCGGCTGACCGTCGCCGCCGCACCCGGCGCCCCGACGGGCACGCCCCCGCCGACCGGTGGCACGGTCCCCGAACTGGTCGCCGAGGCGGCGCTGCTCCAGGCCCGCCTGGACTGGTTCCAGACCGAGCTGGCCAAGGTCATCGCCCGCGACGACCCTTGAGACGGCCGGCCCGGCGGCAGCCGCCGAACCGACCCGAACCGACCCGAACCGACCCGACAGCGGTCTATGAGCCGGCGCGGCGGTGGCGCCCCTACGACAGCAGCAGCGCAGCGTCCCATGGTGTGCGAGGCGTGCCGCCCGAGGCATATGTGTGCAGGCTGAGGGCGATTCCTGCCGTGCCTTCCAGGAAGCCCGCTCGGTGGGGGGCCCAGAGGCCGGGTGGGGTGTCCGCGTAGCGGTAGCCGAGGGGGAGCTCTGGGGCGTGGGCGTCGAGGATCTGTTCCGCGAGGCGAGGGAGGTGGGCCAGTAGCCGTTTGTCGCGGCTGTCGCGGGCCATTCGGCAGGTGATCTGGAGCAGGCCCGACCAGCCGTGGCACAGCCCGCAGTCCACCACGGCCTGCGGGCCGTGCAGGGACGCGGCCAGGGCGTCCGTCGCGGTCAGCCGCCAGTCTTCGCGGTTCCAGGCGCGTCCGGCCAGATATACGGCGTGGGCCACGCCCGGTGTGCCGTAGCACCAGGCCGTACGGCCGTGCGCCGGGTCGGGCCGGACCCCGGCGATCTCGTCGTCCCAGTTGACGACGGCGGGCCAGCTCAGGTCCGACGCCTGCCGGGTCAGCAGCCACTCGACGATCCGCGTCGCGGCCTCCTGCTGGCCGGGCACGGAGACGCCGGCCTCCTCGGCGAGCGCGAGCAGCGCCAGGGGACCGCAGATGCCGTGCGCCAGTCCCAGGTTGAAGTGGCCGCGCGGGAAGTGGGACTCCTGGCCGAGGCCGGGCGCGTCGGGCACCCACCAGCCGGGCACGGTGTGCTCCAGGTGCCGGACCGGATCGGTGAGCCGGACCAGGTACGTCAGCGTGTCCGTGAGCGCCGCCCGGTGCCGGTCCTCGCGGAGCAGCAGATACCGGCCGATCCCCGCGAGCCCCAGGATCAGGTCGTAGACGTCCATGCTCACGCCGGCCCGGCGCGCCGCCAGCCGCTCGTCCTCGGCCTTGAGCAACTGCCGGACGCGTGCGTCCACTTGACCGTCGAGTCGGTCGAGCATGGTCGCGTAGTCCGCCGGGCCCCGCCGGGCCGCGCAGGCGGCGAGGGCCAGCGCGGGCGCCCCGGTGTAGAGCCCCGCGCCCTGACCGGCCGACAGCGACCGGGCGGCGACGGCCAGATGGGCGTGTGCGTGGGTGCGGTGGCGGGGGTCGTCCTGGGCGAGCTCGGCGAAGAGCAGCGCCACGCCGGGGTGCCCCTCGGCCAGGGTCACCCCGCCCCAGGGGTGCAGCGGGCTGCGGCCCGGCGGCCGGTCCAGGTTCCCCTCGGCGGTCGCGATGGCCACCACCGCCTCCGGGTCCGCGAGCCGCCCCGCCAGCTCGGCCACGACCGCCGCCGCCCGGTCGGCCGTCGCCTTCTCGGCCGGGTCCCGCCCGACGGCCGTCCCGGCGGAGCTTGCGGTGCGTTGCGTGCTCACTGGATTCATCCGTTGTGCCTCCGGCGGTCTCGATGGGCCTGGACGGCGCCGCGCGCGATGGCGTAGGTGGACTGTTCGCCCTCCCGGTCGATGCCGATCAGCCGGTTGTGGTGCATATGGAACAGCGAGTTGAGGATCTGCGGCGGCGGAGCCCACGGCGGCGACAGGCGGCGCAGCGTACGGCCGTACTCCGCGACGGCCGGGGCCCGCCGGGCGAAGGCCGCCGACACCGCCTCGCCGCCGGGCCGTTCGCGCAGCCCGGCCCAGTCGCCGTACGGGTCGATGAGCGCGACCGCCTCCCGGCGGCGCTTCCGGAAGGTGCGGTACGCGTCGCTCGCACCGTGCTTCGCGTAGTTGCCGAGCAGCCAGTGCACCCACTGGGGTTCGCCGTCCGGCGTGGCGTGCTCGGCGTCGTCCGGCCAGAACGCCCTGATCAGATCGACATAGTTGGCCGCGGCGAGCAGCAGCGGATCGACGGTGAGGCGGCCGGCGTCCTGGAGTCGCAGCTGTTCCAGGACGGCGAGGCTGTCCGCGTGGAAGGCGCGCTCGGCGGCCTCGATCGCCTCCGGGCCGCCGTACCGCTCGGCCTCCGGGTCGTACGTGTCCAGGATCAGCC
>NZ_JBHVHQ010000986.1:0-2999 GCF_042800135.1 Streptomyces sp. NPDC057654
GCCACCGCACCGGCCATGGCGCTCCGCGCACCGGAAACGCCCGCCCTGCCCACTGTCACACGTCTGTTCGGTCTGCCGAAACGCACTCTTGAGTCGCGCAAGGTGTCCCCCTCCATCACATGCCGCACATCAGCACCGGCTACGAGGAGAGCAATGGAAGCGGCGGCATCCCCGACTCGGCAATGAGTCGCGGGACTTGAGAGTCAATTTCCGGCCGCCGCCTCCCACGGCAGGAACGACGAAGCCGTGCCCGGCGCGCCGCGCGGCGCCCGCGCCCCGCGGACGCCCCGCGCGGTCCGGCGCCCGTCCTGGTCGCGTACGGGCTCGTCCACGCAGGGCTTCTCCAGGAGACAGTCCCCCAGGACGAGCACCTCGATGTCGCTGCGGACGAACGTGGCGATGGCGTCGTCCGGGCTGAACACCACCGGCTCGTCGGCCAGGTTGAAGGACGTGTTGATCAGGGCGGGCACCCCCGTCAGCCGACGGAACGCGTCGATCAGGGACCAGTACCGCTCGTTCACCGAGCGGCGGACGATGTGCGGGCGCGCCGTGCCGTCCACGTGCACGGCGGCGGCCAGCATGCGCCGGGCGGCGCCGCGGACCGGGACGGCGGCGAGCATGAATTCGCAGAGGGCGGAGGGCTCGGTCTCGAACATCGCGCTCCAGTACTCCTCCAGAACGCTCGGGGCGAGGGGCCGCCAGATCTCCCTGCCCTTCACGGAGTTGAGACGCGCGACCGCGCTCCGGTGGCGCGGGTCGCAGAGGATGCTGCGCGCGCCGAGGGACCGCTGCCCCACCTCGCCGCGCCCCGAGCACCATGCCACGAGCCGGCCCGCCGCGAGATGGGCGGCCGTCCGGCCGATCACGTCCTCGGTGGACAGGTGCATCGCCGACAGTCCCGCGTCGCGGATCGAGGAGGCGATCTCCTCCGCCGTGATGCCGGGCCCCCAGTAGGCGTGGCGCATGCGGTGGGCCGGGCCGGTGTCGTCGCGGCCGCTCAGCTCCCGGTCCGCGAGGAGGGCCGCGCCGAGGCCGACCCCGGCGTCGTGCGGGACGGGCGGCACGTAGATGTCGGAGAAGATCCCCGAGCGCAGCAGCCGTCCGTTCGCCGCGCAGTTCAGCGCCACTCCCCCGGCCAGCACCAGCCGGTCGGCTCCGGTGCGGCGGCGCGCGAACCGGGCCAGTTCCAGCATGACGTCCTCCAGCGCCGCCTGCACCGACGCGGCGAAGGACGCGTGGGCCATCGGCTCGTTCCGGTCGCCTTCCGCATAGGGGTAGTTGTTCTTCCCGAAGTATTCGTACAAGAAGTCATGCAGTTGGAGGTAGTGCTGGGCGGGGCGGCGGCGCGGGGCGGGCGCGCCGGGAAAGGTGTAGTCGTCTTCCGCGGCCGTCAAGGGTATGCCCTGGTCCGGACGTCCGTAGGAGGCGAGGCCCATCAATTTCCCGGCGTCCCACATGGTGAATCCGGCCCATTGGGCGGCGATGGAATAGAAGTTGCCGAGCGACAGGCTGGTGTCCCAGTCGCGAATGACCTCGATCTTTCCGGCGGAGCCCCGCGCCAGGGTGGTGGAGCGGCACTCGCCGCGGCCGTCGAGCACGAGAATCGCCGCGTCCTCGAATCCGCTCGTCCACAGCGCGCTCGCGGCGTGCGCCATGTGGTGCGGCACGAACCGGGTGGGCGGCCGCCTCCCGCCGCTGCCCGGCAGCAGCCATTCATGGAACCGCGCGGAGTCGAAGGGCGCCCCCTCCACCTCGCTGAGCAGCGGAACGTCCCAGCCCACGGCGGTCTCGGCCACGTCGGACAGAGAGATGTCCGCGGCCCGCAGGCAGGCGGCGACGGCCTTTCGCGGAGACTCGCCGAATGCCCGCTTCCGTCGGCTCAGCCGCTCCTGCTCCGCCATCACGAGCAGTTCCCCGTCCTTCAGCAGGCACGCCGAAGAGTCATGGGGTCCGGTATTGACGCCGAGTATGTACATCGCTCCCCGCTCCCTCGTATCGCGCCCCGCAGCGGCTGGCCGATTCGCGCCGCGCCCGGATACCGGGCGTTCCCGACCGTTCGCCCGTCATTGACAGGTACATCGTCCGCTGTTACGTTGACCGTCGGTCAAGATCACGGCAATTCAAGATCAGAGAAATTCAAGATCGCACCATTGCGGCCATGGCAATCGACCGTCGGATCATAGCCGTTCAGCGAACCGCGTCAAGCACGGAAATCCCGCCCGGCCAGCGCAATGCGAATCGCCATGGGGAGCATTCCTTGCCCTATTTCCGCAGAGGATTACGGACGGACCGCAGGCTATTTTGCGCGGGCGCCTATCGCACGGACATTCCGGTCAGGACCGGAGCGGGCAGGGCCCGACGGCCGGGCGGGGGCCGGTGACGGGGCAGGGCCCGGTGACGCGGGCCGAGGGCGTACCGGTGCTCAAGGCCGTACTCCTGGACCGGGACGGCGTGCTCAACGTCAACCGGCCGGGATATGTGCGGTCGGCAGAGGACTGGGAGTGGCTGCCCGGCGCGCGTATCGGGTACGGGCTGCTGGCGGCGGCCGGGCTGCCGATGGTGGTGATCACCAATCAGAGCGCCGTCGGCCGCGGCCTCATGACGGTGGACGCCCTCGATGCCGTCCACGCCCGGATGACCGCCGGCCTCGCCGCGGACGGCGCCGCTCCCCCGCGCGTCGTGTACTGCCCCCACGCCCCGGAGACGGCTTGCGCGTGCCGCAAGCCGCGGCCTGGCATGGTGCTGCGCGCGCTCGGGTTCACCGGCACGGCCCCGCACGAGACGGTGCTCATCGGCGACCACGAATCGGATCTGCGGGCCGCTGCGGCGGCCGGCTGCCGGTCGCTGCACGTGCGCTCGGGCCGCGGCGCCCTGCCGCCGCAGCCGCCGCCCGGCTGCCTGGGCAGCGTCGCCGACCTCCGCGCCGCGGCCGCGATGCTGGTCGGGTCGGCGGGGCCGTACGCCTTGCCGCGCGTCTGAGCCGGGGCGCGGCGGCAAGG
>NZ_JBHVHQ010000987.1:0-1813 GCF_042800135.1 Streptomyces sp. NPDC057654
ACGGTCCCGACCCCGACGCGGCCGGCCCCGGCCGCGCCCCCTCCGAGGAGATCACCGATGGCAACCGGCACTGACCGCGAGCGGACCTCCGCGACCCGCCAGGAGGAGCTGCTGCGCCTCGCGCGCGCCCGCTCGCGCGGGGCGGCGGGCCGCGCGAAGCCCGCCCCCGAGGCCGCCGCGCCGGACGCCGGGCCGGCGCCCCTCTCGTACGCCCAGCGCCGCATGTGGCTGATGGACCGCCTGGGGCAGGGCGGCGCGCTGTACAGCGTGCCGTTCGCCACCCGGATGCGCGGGCCGCTCGACGTCGACGCCCTCGGCACGGCGCTCTCCGTGCTCGTCGCGCGCCACGAGGTGCTGCGCACCCGGTACCGGCAGCAGGACGGCGAGCCCTGGCAGGACGTCACGGCCCCGGCCCCGGTGCCCGTACCGGTGGTCGACGTCGAGGGCGACGGCGGGGAGCTTCTGCTGTCGGAGGCCTGCCGCCCCTTCGATCTGGCGGCGGGCCCCGTCCTGCGCGCGCTCGTGCTGCGGCACGGTCCGCAGGACCACACGGTGATGGTGACGCTGCATCACATCGCGGTGGACGGCGACTCGCTGGAGACCATCGCCGCCGAACTCGCCGCGCTGTACGCGGCGGCCCGCGACGGGGACGCCTCGGCACTCGCCCCGGCCCCGCAGTACGCCGCCTTCGCCCGCCGCGAGCAGGCGGACGGCGACAGGCTCGCCGCCGGGCTGGAGCACTGGACGGCGCGGCTGGCGGGGGCGCGGCCCGTACCGCTGCCGCGACCGGCCGCCGGGGCGTCCGCCGCCGGATCGCAGCCCGCGCGCGAGCGACGCGGGCGTACCCACGTGGCTCCGCTGTCGCCCGCCGTGCTGGAGGGGCTGCGCGGGGTCGGGCAGCGGCATCGGGCGACGCTGTTCACGGTGGGGCTCGCTGCCGCGTTCGCGGCGCTTCATCGGGCCACGGGCGAGGAAGACCTGGTCATAGGGTGTGCGAGCACGCATCGTGAGGGGGCGGCGATGCGCGGCCTCGTCGGGCTGTGCGTCAATACGCTGCCCATTCGGGTCGATGTCTCGGGCGACCCCGGTTTCGACGTACTGCTCGGGCGGGTGCGGGACGCGCTGCTGGAGGCGCAGGACCGGCGGGACATCCCCTTCGACCTGATCGTCGAACGGCTCGGGGCGGCGGGCCGGGGCCGGGACGGGGCCCCGTTGGTGGGGGTCACGGCCGACGTGGTGCGGGAGGCGACGGCGCTGCGGCTGCCCGGTGTCGAAGCCGAGGCGGTCGAGGTGGATCCGGGGGCCGCGAAGTTCGACCTCTCGTTCCTCATCGAGGACACCGATGGTCCCACGTGCCTTCTTCAGCACGGCGTTACGGCCCTCGATGAGGAGACGGGCGCGCAATTGCTGCGTTCCTACGCACAGTTGCTGGAGGCCGTTGCCGCCGAGCCCGGTCGCGCCCTGTCGCGGCTGCCCGGCGAGCGCCTGCCGGACCGGCAGCAGACTGACGCTCCGGCAGGAGGGCCGCGTCACCCGGCCGAGAGCTGTCTGCTGGGCCACCCCGATGTGGCCGAGGCCGCGGTCGTGGACGTCGGGGACGGGCCGCCGCTGGCCTATGCGGTGCTGCGCGCCATCGGCGGCGCGTCCCCCGTGCAGCTGCGCGCCTACGTACGTACGCGCCTCGACGCGCCGTCCGTCCCGGCGGCGGTGATGCTCCTCGACGCGCTGCCGCGCGGGGCGGACGGTGCGGTGGACCGTTCCCGGCTGCCGGGCGTCCCCCGGGTCGCGCCGGACGCCGCCCAGGGGACCCGCT
>NZ_JBHVHQ010000987.1:1823-2999 GCF_042800135.1 Streptomyces sp. NPDC057654
CAAACCTCTACACTTCCGTTCACGACGCCTTATAATATAAGCAATGACAACGCCCGGACCTGGACGACGACTTCTTCGTGCTCGGGGGCCATTCCCTGATGGCGGTTCAGCTCGCGGAGCGGCTGCGCGGCCGGCTGAAGCTGCCGATGACGGGGCTCGACATCATGGAGCAGCGGACCCCGCGGGCGCTCGCCGCGATGCTGGACGGCCGGGAGGCCGAGCGCCGCGCGGCGGCCCCCGCCGCCTCGCCCGCCCGGCGGGGCCGGGCGCGCGAGGGCACGGTCCGGGTCACCGGCGGCACCGGCGGCGTGGGCGCGTTCGGCCTGCGGGAACTGGCCGCGCGCGGCCGTCCGGTACGCGCCCTGGCCCGCCCCGAGTCGGCGCACCAGGTGACCGGCGACGGGGTGGAGGTCGTCGAGGGCGACCTGTCCGACCTCGACAGCCTGCGAGCCGCGGCCGAGGGCGTGTCCGGCGTGATCCATTCCGCGTGCACGTTCACCCGGCCCGAGGTGGACGTCGCGGCCATGCGGGTCCTGGTGGACTCCTGGCGGGCCGGAACGTTCGTCTTCGTCAGCAGTGTGGATGCCTACGGGCAGCCCAGCGCCGCCGAGGTGGCCGAGGGCGGCCCCAGTGAGGCCCCGCTGAGCGCGTACGGGCAGGCGAAACTCGACTGCGAGCGGATGCTGCTGCGGGCCGCGGGCACCGAGGGGCGCGGCGGGGCGAGCGCGGTCCGCTCCCCCATCGTCTGGGGCGACCACCCGCGCCTCCGTGACCAGCTGCGGTGGGGCGCGACCGGTGCGCTGTACCAGGCGGCGCTGGCCGGGGAGCCGCTGCTCCTCCCCGAGCCGTCGCCTTCGCCGTCGGGCGAGCGCTCCTGGTACGGCGCGCCATGGGTGCACGCCGCCGCGCTGGCTCGCGCCTTGGCGGTGTGCGTCGACGAGCCCGTACTCGGCGTCGCCAACGCGGTCGGCGGCCACGTCGCATGGCCGGACCTGGCTGCCGAACTGACCCGTCTGCTCGGCAGCGACAGCGAGATCCGCTACGCGGCCCAGAGCCAGGCCGACAAGGATCTCGACCACCACTGGCACTACCGCGCGGACCGGCTGGCGGCACCGCTGCGGGAACTGCCGGGCGAGGACTGGCGCACGGTCCTCGCGTCGATGGTCAGCCCTGGCT
>NZ_JBHVHQ010000988.1:0-2998 GCF_042800135.1 Streptomyces sp. NPDC057654
GAGCTGCCCTGAGGGGCGGGCTGCGCCGGTATCCGGGGCGGCCCCAGCCGGGCCAGGAGCGCGGCGCGCTCCTGGCCGAACTCGGGGTCGGCCTGGTAGTCGGAATGGCCGAGTATCGGCGCGGGCAGCGGGTGGTCCGCCGTGCGGCCGTACGCGAGGGGGTCCTTCAGCGGCCCGCAGTCGACCTCGGGGCCGGTGTCGTCGGGCAGTCTGATGGGGCCGCCGATCGGGTCCGTGAGCCGCCACAGATTCCGCCAGCAGTGCACGTCGCCGTGGAGCGCGGTCAGCTGCGCGGGGCCGAAGTAGGCGGGGAACCAGCGTCCGTAGAGCCGCTCCAGGGGGCAGCCGTAGGTGAGCAGGGCGACGCGCTTGCGGGTGCGCCGGTCCAGCTGCCAGACCGCGGCGGCGGCCAGGACGCTGCCCTGCGAATGCCCGGAGATCACGAGCCGCCCCTCCGTGCGCCGCGTCCAGGTCTCCATGCGCCAGGTGAGGTCGGGGACGGCCCGCTCCGCGTAGCAGGGCGGCGCGAAGGGGTGGGCGGCGCGCGGCCAGAACGTGCCGACGTCCCACAGGATGCCGATCGTGCGGCGCGCGGAGGGGTCACGGTAGGCGCGGCGCCCCCAGGTCAGCAGGAGCACGAAGACGAATCCCATGAACCACGAGCCGAGGGCCTGCACGGTCTGTGCCCCCGCCTCGATGAGGCCCGTCGTCCCCTCCGCGGCCTTGCCCGGCACCTCGTGGGTGCCCCAGGCGCCGGCGACGGCGACGCCGCCGAGTACGAGCGTGACCACGGCGACGGTGCCGACCACCCAGGGGGCGGAGTCTGTGAGCCCCGCGCGCGCGATGGTCCCCGCGATGGCGCCCGTACGGGCCTCGTCGGGCCGCTCGTCCGGGTAGCCGTCGGGGACGGTGCGAAAGAGCCGCTGCTTGCGGACGCGGGTCGCCCACACGAAGTAGAGCGCCAGGAGCAGCAGGGCGGACAGCAGCACCGGGATGATCGACGCCTGCCAGGACAGCACCACCGGCGGCCCCTCCATGGCCCCCTCGCCCATGCCGGGCGTACGGCCGCCGTCGAGCCAGTCGGCGATCCACTGGGCGACGCCGCCGGAGAGCACACCGCCGAGCGCGCAGGCGAGCATCGCGACGGCGGGCCCCGCGAGACCGCGCAGCGGGGACCGCTCCGCGGGAAGCCCCTGGTAGAGCGCGCGGGCGGCGACGGCGAGGCCGACGACGAGGACGCCCTGGGCCAGGGCGATGGCACCGAAAACCTCATTGCCGGGCAGTATGCCCCCCGATGTCCAGCCGGGGCGGTTCCAGGCGGCGTGCACCGCGGCGAGCAGCAGCACGCCGAAGGACATGCCGGGCAGCGCCCGGGCGGTGGCCCGGTCGAGAGCGTCGTCGGTCCTGGTCTCGCTGCGGCCGCGGCGGCACACCACGTACACGGTGAGGGCGCCGACGACGACCAGCAGCGCGTGGATCCACCAGCCGAAGCCGTCCAGCCAGGGGTCACCGCTCTCCCGGCGGTCGTAGCGGGACGCGGCCCAGGAGATCACGGCGGCGACGGTCAGGAAGCCGGCCGCGGTGTGGGCGGCGCGCAGCCGGGCCACGAGCCGCCGTCCGTACCAGAAGCCGGGCAGGCAGAGCGCGGGGCGGCCGGTGCCCGCCGGGTCGTCGTCCTCCAGGGGGCGGCCGACCGGCTGCTGGGACTCGTACGCGCTCCAGGTGCGGTGCGAGAGGAACCAGAGGAGGGCCACTATGGCGGCGGGCACCACGGCCGCGAGCGCGAGCCGCCGGCCGGGCTGGCTCCACCAGCCGCCGTGCTCCGGCGACATGAAGTTCAGCCAGGGCTTCCCGGCGGCGCAGGAGGCCGTGCCGGCGCACTGCCAGGCCGTGAGGTCCAGGGCGACCTCGCAGGCGGCGGCGATGAGCAGGACCGTGAGGCTGAGCGCGACTAGCCGCATGATCATGCCGTACGCGCGCACGGTCCGGACGCGGCCGGTCGCGGACGGCCGCATCCAGTGGGCGAGGTTGGCCACCATGAAGGGGAGCAGCACCAGCCACAGGGCGCGGGAACTGTCGCCGGAGGTGAGGTTGCACCAGACGTACGCCTCGCGGACCGGCTCCTCGCCGTCCTCGCGCGGGCCCGCGGTGCGCTGCTCGGCGTCGGTGTCGCCGGCGCGCCGGTAGATGCCCGCGGTGGCGTCGCCGGTGACGCGCTCGGTGCGCGCGTCGTTCAGCATCTCCTGCGGGGTGGTGCCGCCCACTCCGTGGACGAGCAGTTCCAGCGCGGGGCGGTCCTGCGCTCTGTCGCGGGTCGTGCCGCTCGCCTGGTCTCCTCGCGCTTGGGTGCTTCGTGCTGTCGACGTCTGGCTCTGTGCTGCTGGCAGCGTGCTTCGTGCTGCCGGCGCCTTGTCGTGCTGCCCGGCCGGTGCCACCGTGTCCCCCGATCCCGGTGTGGTGGTTCGCTATGAGGATTGTGCCCGGAGGCACTGACAACACCCGCGACCTCGCGGGCGAGGCGAAATCGTGACTCGAACGTTCCGGGAACGCTCGGTCGATGCGCTGTCATACCCGCGTGGGAAGATGAGCCCGCGACAACGCGACGGCTGATCGGACAGGTCGGAAAGGACGGGCCGGGTGAGCGACAACCAGAACCTTCTCGCGGAGCAGCGGCGCGCCCTGATCCTCGACGAGGTCAGGCGGCGCGGCGGGGTGCGGGTCAACGAGCTGACCCGGAAGCTGAACGTCTCGGACATGACGGTCCGCCGCGACCTGGACGCCCTCGCCCGGCAGGGTGTGCTGGAGAAGGTGCACGGCGGAGCGGTCCCGGTCGCCGAGGCGAGCACGCACGAGCCGGGGTTCGAGGCGAAGGCGGGCCTGGAGCTCAGCGCCAAGGAGGACATCGCCAGAGCCGCGGCGCGGATGGCGGCGCCCGGCAGCGCCATCGCCCTGGCCGGCGGCACGACCGCGTTCGCCCTGGCCCAGCAGCTGCTGGAGG
>NZ_JBHVHQ010000989.1:0-2704 GCF_042800135.1 Streptomyces sp. NPDC057654
CTCATCGAGCGTTCCAGGCCCCTCGCGCGTCTGTGTGCGTGCGCCCCGGCGCGCGGCTACGCGGCGAAGCCGTGGGCCAGCAAAGCCACGGCTATGAGTGCCACCAGCAGCGCGATGAGCGTGGCCGGGGTCAGGGCGGCGAAGAGGCCGTCCTGCTGCTGGAGGCGCTCCCGGCTCGCCCGGCAGACGGGGCAGCGGCCCTCGCTGACGGGGGCCGCGCAGTTGGCGCACACCAGTCGGTCGCATGTCATGCGATTTCCTCCTCCGGTACGTCCAACGAGCGGGGTCGCCCAGTCGTTCCCCCTACCACTACTGTGCCAGCTTCCGCCGCGTTCGGCGCGACCGAGGGTCACTGAGCCGAATCGATCGGATGTCGATGGGATGTTGATGGGATTTTGTCTGGAGGTGTCCCCGATGAGGCCGTGGCCAAACGCCCAAGGGCGGCTCAAGACAGCCCCAAGAACGGACGCCGACTGCGCGCGTGCTCGTGGTTCGCGTATGGTCACGCACACCGACGGGAGCCGCAACCGCAGCGTCCCGAACCCCTATCCAGGTCGACGCGTGGTGCATTCGTGATCCGATTCGACAACGTCTCCAAGTCCTACCCGAAGCAGAACAGTCCCGCCTTGCGGGACGTCTCGCTTGAGATCGAGAAAGGCGAGTTCGTCTTCCTCGTCGGCTCTTCGGGTTCCGGCAAGTCCACTTTCCTGCGGCTGCTGCTGCGCGAGGAGCGTGCCAGTCACGGCCAGGTGCACGTGCTGGGCAAGGACCTCGCCCGGCTCTCCAACTGGAAGATTCCGCAGATGCGCCGCCAGTTGGGCACCATCTTCCAGGACTTCCGCCTGCTCCCCAACAAGACGGTCGGGCAGAACGTCGCCTTCGCACTGGAGGTCATCGGCAAGCCCCGCGGCGAGATCCGCAAGGGCGTGCCCCAGGTCCTCGACCTGGTCGGCCTCGGCGGCAAGGAGGAGCGGATGCCCGGCGAGCTCTCCGGCGGTGAGCAGCAGCGCGTCGCGATCGCCCGCGCGTTCGTCAACCGCCCCATGCTGCTGATCGCGGACGAGCCGACCGGCAACCTCGACCCGCAGACCTCGGTGGGCATCATGAAGCTGCTGGACCGGATCAACCGGACCGGGACCACAGTGATCATGGCCACCCACGATCAGCAGATCGTCGACCAGATGCGCAAGCGCGTCATCGAACTAGAGAAGGGCCGTCTCGTACGCGACCAGTCGCGCGGCGTGTACGGCTACCAGCACTGAAAGGACGCCATGCGCGCCCAGTTCGTCCTGTCGGAGATCGGCGTGGGTCTCCGCCGAAATCTGACGATGACTTTCGCGGTGATCGTCTCGGTCGCTCTCTCGCTCGCCCTCTTCGGCGGCTCGCTGCTCCTGCGCCAGCAGGTCAGTACGATGAAGGGCTACTGGTACGACAAGGTCAACGTCTCGATCTTCCTCTGCGGAAAGAACGACGTGGGCTCCGACCCCGCCTGCGCCAAAGGCGCGGCCACCGAGGACCAGAAGAAGCAGATCAAGTCCGACCTCGGCAAGATGGACCTCGTCGAGAACGTCCAGTTCGAGACGGCGGACGAGGCGTACAAGCACTACAAGGAGCAGTTCGGCGGCTCTCCGGTCGCCGGGTCCGTGACGGCGGACCAGATGCAGGAATCCTTCCGTATCAAGCTCAAGGACCCCACCAAGTACAAGGTGATGACCAGCGCCTTCGCCGATCGCCCCGGTGTGCAGTCGGTGCAGGATCAACGGTCCACGCTGGAGGGGCTCTTCAATATCCTCAACACCATGAACGCGGCGGCGATCGGCGTGATGGCGCTGATGCTGATCGTGGCGCTGTTGCTGATCGTGAACACGGTCCGCGTCTCCGCGTTCAGCCGCCGCCGCGAGACCGGCATCATGCGGCTGGTCGGCGCGTCCAGCTTCTACATCCAGATGCCGTTCATCATGGAGGCCGCCTTCGCGGGGCTGCTCGGCGCGGGGCTCGCGTGCGTGCTGCTCGTCTGCGGCCAGTACTTCATGGTGAACAACTACCTCGTGGAGCACGTCACCGTCATCCAGTTCATCGGCTGGGACGCGGTGCTTGCCAAGCTGCCGCTGGTGCTCGCCATCGGCCTGCTGATGCCCTCCTTCGCGGCCTTCGCGGCCCTGCGGAAGTATCTCAAGGTATGACATAGGGACAGGGCGCCGTACGGACAAGTCTCCGTACGGCGCCTTCTCGTGTCCTAGACTCACGCGCATGTCCGGCCCGCCGATGCCCGTCCGGCCCCACCGCCACCGCCGAGCGGCCGCGC
The DNA here is from genome assembly GCF_042800135.1 of Streptomyces sp. NPDC057654. Classification (NCBI taxonomy): domain Bacteria; kingdom Bacillati; phylum Actinomycetota; class Actinomycetes; order Kitasatosporales; family Streptomycetaceae; genus Streptomyces; species Streptomyces sp. NPDC057654. The sequence continues at coordinate 2,306 of NZ_JBHVHQ010000989.1, forward strand.
TGACATTGGTCTTCGCGAGCGTGCTGGCGACGGGCGCCGCCGCCGGTTCGTGGGCCGATGACAGCCAGAACGTCCGGAATACCGCCTATGCTCCGGCGTCCGCCCGGCAGGCCGCCGGGTCCGTCGACCGCGAACAGCTCGCCGACGCCGCCGCCGCGGCCGCCGAGGACGGCAAGTCCGGCGCGGACGCGGCCGAGGCGGTGGCGAGCCGCAGCGGTGACCGGTGGGCCGCCGTCTACAGCGCCCGCGAGTACGAGGGCCTCCAGCAGACGCTCGACGGGCGGTACGTCGGCGTCGGGCTCTGGGTCCGCACCGGTACGGGCGGCCGGATCGAGGCCGACCGGGTGCAGCCCGGCAGCCCCGCCGCCCGCGCCGGGCTACGGGCCGGGGACCGGCTCA
>NZ_JBHVHQ010000989.1:2714-2989 GCF_042800135.1 Streptomyces sp. NPDC057654
CGTCACCGAGGTCGTCGCCCGGCTGCGCGGCGCGGGCGGTGACAGTGACGGCGACGGCGGCACGGGCCGTACGGGAGCCGTCGCCGGTACGCCCGTACGGCTGGGCGTCCTGCGCGGCGGGCACGGCTGGGACCTGACGCTGCGCCGGGCGCGGCTCGCCACCGAGAACGTCACCGTGGACCGGCTCCACGACGGCCCCACCGGCCCCCCGCGCAGCCAGGGCGTCGCCGGCCCGGGGGGCCCCGGCGAGCAGCTCCCCCGGGCCCGGGGCGAGG
>NZ_JBHVHQ010000990.1:0-2981 GCF_042800135.1 Streptomyces sp. NPDC057654
GGTGCCGGCTTCCACGGCTGCGAGAGAGAGGCTCAGCTCAAACGGACCGCAGCCCCAGCGGCCCGGAGCCCTCAGACCGACCGCAGCCCCAGCGGCCCCGCGATCTCCGCCTCCATCACCTTCCCGGCCTCCTCGGCCAGCCGCTCCTCGCCCGCCGCGGCATCCGTGTCGAGGCCGTCGAGCTCGTCGAGCGGGGAGTCCAGGCGTACGTGCGCCACGAGCGACTGCAACGCGCGCAGCGCGGCGCTGGCGGTCGGCCCCCAGTTGGAGAGGTAGGAGAACTGCCACCACCACAGGGCCTCGCTGATACGCCCGTCGCGGTAGTGCGCGAGGCCGTGCCGGAGGTCGGTGACGATGTCGGCGAGGTCGTCGGAGATCCGGCACGCCACGGGCGCGGTGCGCGGCACGTACGGGTCGAAGACCTCCGAATAGACGTCTATGGGGTCCAGCAGGGCCGCGAACCGCTCGCGCAGGTCGTCCACGTCCGGCTCGGGGCCGACGTCCGGCTCGTACCGCTCGTCCGGTACGAAGTCCTCGTGCGCTCCGAGCCTGCCGCCGGTCAGCAGCAGCTGCGAGACCTCCAGCAGCAGGAAGGGAACCGCGCTGTCGGGCTCGTCGCCCTTGGCCACCTCGGTGACCGCGACGATGAAGCTCTCGACCGAGTCGGAAATCTGGACGGAGAAGTCGTCGGGATCGCGTTTGGCGTCGTGAAGCGTTGCGTCAGACATCGAGAAGTCGACTCCCTTCGAAGGCACGCTCCGGCATGACCTCGTAGGCGGCGGATCGGTGTTCGTCTGCATCGGCCCCCGTCCGACGCCCATACCCGGTCGTGGTGTCAGACATCCAGCAGCCGCCTTCCCTCGAAGGCGCGGCCGAGGGTGACCTCGTCGGCGTACTCCAGGTCGCCTCCGACCGGCAGACCGCTGGCGAGCCGGGTGACCTTCAGCCCCATGGGCTTGATCATGCGGGCGAGGTACGTGGCCGTGGCCTCGCCCTCCAGATTGGGGTCCGTGGCGAGGATCAGCTCGCCCACGACGCCGTCCGCGAGCCGCGCGAGCAGCTCCCGGATGCGCAGATCGTCCGGGCCCACGCCCTCGATGGGCGAGATGGCCCCGCCGAGCACGTGGTACCGGCCGCGGAACTCACGCGTCCGCTCGATGGCCACGACGTCCTTGGGCTCCTCGACGACGCAGATGACGGACAGGTCGCGGCGCGGGTCCAGGCAGACCCGGCACCGCTCCTCCTGCGCGACATTGCCGCAGACGCCGCAGAACCGGACCTTCGCCTTCACCTCGGTCAGCGCGTGCGCGAGCCGGCGGACGTCCGCCGGCTCCGACTGGAGGATGTGGAAGGCGATCCGCTGCGCGCTCTTGGGACCGACGCCGGGCAGCCTGCCCAATTCGTCGATGAGGTCCTGGACCACGCCTTCGTACACGGGACGCCTTCTCCTTGTCCGGTTGTCCGGTTCATCCGGTCAGTCAGTGCCGGCGCGACGCTTCCGCCATGCCGACGGTTGGAAAAGCACCAACGGCTAGAAGGGCAGACCCGGCATGCCGCCGAGGCCCTGCGCCAGCGGGCCGAGCTTCTCCTGCTGGAGCTGCTGCGCCGTGGCGTTGGCGTCGCGCACCGCGGCGAGCACCAGGTCCGCGAGGGTCTCGGTGTCCTCGGGGTCCACGGCCTTGGGGTCGATGACCAGGGCCTGCAACTCGCCCGAACCGGTCACCGTGGCCTTGACCAGGCCGCCGCCCGCCGTGCCCTCCACAGGGGTCTTGGCCAGGTCTTCCTGGGCCGTCGCGAGGTCCTGCTGCATCTTCTGGGCCTGCTGGAGCAGCTGCTGCATGTTGGGCTGGCCACCACCGGGGATCACGGGTTGCTCCTGGTTGTCGACAACGACGGTTCAGTAGCCCGAGCCTACGTGGTCCCGGAGCGGCGCGCCCTCCCCCTGGGGGCAGGAACGCGGGTACGACCGGGAAGCGGCTGGTAGCGGGCGGGAAGCCGCTGGTGACGGGCCCCGCGGGCTCATTCGCCGCTCATTCGCCGCTCATTCGTTGGCAATCTCCTCGATCACCGTCGCGCCCAGCTCCCGGACGATCAGATCGTGGCCGGTCAGCGCGGAGTCGACGAGATCCGGATCGTCCTCTTCCGGCATGTCGTCCTCAATGGAGACACGCGGCGGAGGCTCCGGGGCCTGGTAGCCGCCGGAGGGCTCGGCGGGGGCGGGGGCCGGGGCCTGCTGGGCCTGGGACGCGTGGGCCTGGGGCGCGGCGGGGGGCGTGTGCACGGCTTGGCGCGCCGCCTGAGCGCCGCCCCCGCCGTCTCCCCCACTGTTGCCACCGCTGCCACTGCTGCCACCACTGCCACCGCTGTACGAGCTGTTGTACGGGGCCGGGGCCGGGGCGCTCTCGGCCGGGGCCGGGGCCGCCGCCGGGCGGGGCGGGGCGGCGGGGGCATGGCCGGGGTTGACGTAGCCGACGTTGCCGAAGGCGCTGCCGCCTCCCCCGACTGCTCCGCCGGGCGGGTTCGTACCGCCCGAGGAGTCGACGACCAGGTCGATCTTCCACTGCACGTTGAGTGCGTCGGCGAGCGCCTGCTTCAGCACTTCCTCACTGCCGCCGCCCGCGAAGCTGTCGCGGGCTCCGGCGTTGGAGAAGCCGATCTGGAGGGTGCTGCCGTCGAACCCGGCGATCTGCGCGTTCTGGCTGAGCAGGATCCAGGTGAAACGGCGACGGTTCTTGACCGCTTCCAGGATCTCGGGCCACATCCGCTGGACCTGCGCGGCGCCCTGCCCCGGCTGGGGCGCGGCGGCGGCCTGGGGCTGCTGAGGCGCCGCTGCCGGGGCTGCGGGCCCGGGAGCGGGAGCGGCCTGCGGGACGCCCTGCCCGGGGGCGGCGGCGGAGGGCCAGCCGCCGGGACGGCGGGCGGGGGCGGGAGCTGGGGCGGGGGCGGATCGGCCGGTACGTCCACCGGCGCCTCCGGGGGCA
>NZ_JBHVHQ010000991.1:0-2979 GCF_042800135.1 Streptomyces sp. NPDC057654
GGCCTGCGGAGGGCCGCCCCTCTCTCGCGTACGGTGCCGCCTTTCGGCCCGTACGGGCCTCAGCACCGCTGCCCGTACGGGCGCCGGCCGTACGAGCGTCCGCCCGCGGCCTGTCCGGCTTGTACGGGCTTCCGCGCCGTTGCCCGTACGGGCCCGGCCGTACGAGCGTCCGCCCGCAGCTTGTCCGGCTTGTACGGGCTTCCACGCCGTTGCCCGTACGGGCCCGGCCGTACGGACTGACCTTTTCAGCCCGACCGCCCCTCCCGGAGCGTCGGCGTCCAGTTCGTAACCGCCGTGTCGGTGCGAAGTCTTCCCCCGTCCACCTCCCGTCGCTACGGTCCCCCCGAGTCTCCAATGGCACAGCACTGGACCATTGGCCATCGACTGGGAGGTCGAGCTTGTCATCCGAGATAACGCGTAGACGTGCACTGACACTCGGCGCGGGCGCCGCCACCGCGGCCGCGGCCGGGTCGCTCCTTCCGCCGTCGCTCCAGCAGGCCCTGGCGGCGGAGCCGATGACGGGGGGACACAAGGGCGGCAAGCCCAGCGGCCTCGGCGACATCCGGCACGTCGTCGTGCTCATGCAGGAGAATCGTTCCTTCGATCACTACTTCGGCGCGCTGAGAGGCGTACGCGGCTACGCCGACCGCAACGCCGTCAAACTCCCCAGCGGCAAGAGCATCTTCGAGCAGCCCGGACCGCTCGGGGTGGGGACGGTACTGCCCTTCGCCGTCCGCGACGCCGCCGCCGCGCAGAAGAAGGACCTCCAGTACATCGGGGCGCTCGACCACAGCTGGGAGGGCGGCGGCAAGGCGTGGCGCGGCGGCTGGATGGACGGCTGGGTCACCGCCAAGACCGCCGCCACCATGGCGCACTACGACCGCGCCGACATGCCCCTGCACTACGAGCTCGCCGACACCTTCACCGTCTGCGACGCCTACCACTCCGCCATCCACTCCTCCACCAGCCCCAACCGCAACCACCTGGTCAGCGGCTGGACCGGCTTCGAGCCGAACGGCGGCGGGCGGGCCGTCGGCAACGACGCGTACAACGAGGACACCCACCCTGGCTACGCCTGGACCACCTACGCCGAGCGGCTCCAGCGGTCCGGCCACAGCTGGCAGGTCTACCAGGAGTGGGACAACTTCACCGACAACAACCTGGAGTTCTACGCGAGCTTCAAGGCGATCGCCCGCAAGGCCCTCGCCAAGGTCGACGGCGTGCACAACATGACCGCCTATTACGGCAAGCTGGCCGCAGCCGACACCGCCGGACGGGCGAAGCTGGAGAAACTGCTCGCCGAGGGCGTCGCCGCCCTGACCGCCGACGAGCGCAGCCTCTACCGGCGCGCCCTGCACCGCGGCGAACCCGGCTCCACGGCCACCGCCTTCGCCGCCGACGTCGCCTCCGGCAAGCTCCCGCAGGTCTCGTACATCGTGCCGTCGGCCGCCGAGTCCGAGCACCCCCGCTCGTCCTCGCCGATCGCCAGCGCCACCCTCGTCTACAAGGTCCTCGACGCGCTCGGCAAGAACCCGGACGTGTGGCGGCATACCGCCCTCTTCCTCACGTACGACGAGAACGACGGGTTCTTCGACCACGTGCCGCCGCCCGTTCCGCCGGACGGAACGAAGGACGAGTTCTGGAAGAACCGCCCCGTGGGGCTGGGAATCCGCGTCCCCATGGTCGTCATCTCGCCCTGGACGGTCGGCGGTTACGCGTGCTCCCAGCTGTTCGACCACACCTCCATCACCCGCTTCCTGGAGCGCTGGCTGGGTGTGCGCGAGCCCAACATCAGCGAGTGGCGGCGCACCGTGTGCGGCGACCTGACGGGCGCCTTCGACTTCTCGCGCGGACGCCCCCGGCCGGCCGTCGACCGCCCCGGACCGATCCCCCCGTTCACCGGCCGCTGGAGTCCCAAACCTCCCGCCGACCAGAAGATGCCGCACCAGGAGGAGGGCGTCCGCCCGGCCCGGCCGCTGCCCTACCAGCCCGACGCACACGGCTCGTACGACCCTGAAGCGGCTGTCTTCCGCCTCGCGCTGAACAACACCGGCGCGGCCAGCGCGCACTTCGCGCTCTACCCGTACGCGGGGGAGTACGCGACCCCGCGCCACCGCGACGTCCTGGGGAAGGCCGCCTGGGACGTACCGGTCAAGAAGGGCGCGTACGACTTCACGCTCACCGGCCCCAACGGCTTCCGACGCGAATACTCCGGGACCGACCGGGGCGCCGCCGCCGGACTGCACGTCAGCACTGCCGTCAACACCCGGCGGCGCGAGCTGCACCTGACCCTGGAGAACCGGGGGAGCGAGCCGCTGACGCTCACGCTGGGCGTCGAGGCGTACGGGCACGCGCACGCGCGCCCGCGGAGAGTGGCCCTCGCACCCGGCCGCAGCCGCACCGTGCCCTACGAGGCGGCGCGGGCGCACGGCTGGTACGACCTGCTGCTCACGGTCGCGGAGGACGACACCTTCCGGCGGCGGCTGATGGGGCACATCGAGAACGGGAAGGAGTCGGTCACCGGCTGACGCCTTCTGTGGGCCGCCTTTGGAGGGGGTATGGGCCGTCTGTGCGGGGACGCTCAGACGGCTCTCAGAAAGTACCCCTACGGTGTGCGGCCATGGACACGGACAGCACCAAGACGAAGACAGCCAAGACCGGCGCCGATACGGACGGCCCGGCCGATGAGACGCCCCTGGTCTCGAAGAAGGAGGGCGCCGAGGACGCCGTGAAGGAGGAGGGTGCTGCCGAGGCGGGCATTTCCGAGGTCACCGAGACGGAGGCCGACGCCGACGAGCAGGACAACGCGGAGGGCGAGGACGTGTCCGAGGAGGAGGCCGCCGTGCGACCGGCCTCCTCCGGCGTGTTCGCCGGGGCCGCGGCCGTCGTCTCCGCGGCCCTCGGCTTCGCCGCCCTGAGCGGCACCTGGCTCGGCACCCTGCTCGCCGAACGCAAGACCCTCACCGGTCAGATCAAGGT
>NZ_JBHVHQ010000992.1:0-2970 GCF_042800135.1 Streptomyces sp. NPDC057654
GGTTCGCCCCGCCGGACCGGAGCCGTCGGCGCCGCACGTCACCGGAGGCTCTTCTCCAGCAGGTCGAACGCCGCTTCCGCCTCGGCGGCGCACTGGTCGTGCACGGCCGCGGGGTCGTCGCCGGACAGCATGCGCTCGACGTTGCGGACGATCAGGGTGCGCTGCACCGAGATGATCTGGCTGGCCAGCGCGTTCGGCACGATGGCGGTGGGCGGTTTGCCGAGGGTCTCGGCCAGCGCCTCGGCGAGGACGGCCTCGCTGTCGGTCCACTGCTCCAGGAGGCGCAGCTTCAGGCTGGGGGTGGACATGACCATGCCCTGGAAGGCCAGGAACTCCTCGTAGTCGGCGAGTCCGGTGATCGGGTCGCGCTCCTGGAGGCCGGTCAGGAAGTGCCGGCGCAGAGCGGTCACGGGGGACTCGTCCGCCTGCCGCGTACGGACGACCCTGGCGGGCTCGCCCTTGTGGTCGCGGATCGGGAACAGGACGAGGTCTTCCTTGGCGGGGAAGTAGTTGAAGACGGTCTTCTTGGACACCTCGGCGGCGGTCGCGACGTCGGCGACCGAGACCTGGTCGAAGCCGCGCTGTAGGAACAGCTCCAGCGCGGTGTTCGCGATGTGCTCCGTCGTCCTCAGCTTCTTGCGCTCCCGAAGGCCCAGCTGCTCCGTCATGGCTGAAGCGTAGCAAGGATTTTCTCCGAGGGTATAGTTGCTCTGGTCGTAAAGCTTGCCTCGGTGTAAAAATAGCCTTAGAGTAAGCAGCGTGGCTGATAACCCCAAGGGCATGTACGCACCCGTGTACGACGGCCCGGTCCTGCTCATGAGCACGCCCAAGGTCAAGCTGGTGGCCGCCGCGTGCATCACCGTCCTGCTGCTGTCCATCCTCGACATCAACATCGTTTCGGCGGTCTCGTGGAAGATGACGGCCGACCTCGACCCCGTCCACGGGATCGGCAAACTCCCCTGGCTGACCTCCTGTTACGCGCTGGCGGACTGCATCGTCGTGCCGCTGTACGGCAAGCTCGCCGACGAGTACGGGGCCAAGCCGCTGATGATCTTCGGGCTCGGCGTGTTCACGGTCGGCTCGCTGCTCTGCGGGCTCGCGCAGAACATGACCGAGCTGATCGTGTTCCGCACCGTCCAAGGACTGGGCGCCGGCGGACTCACCGCGATCACGCTCGTGGTCACCGGCATCCTCTTCGGCGATCAGGAGGACGCGGCGCCGGACGGGCCCATCAAGCCGTCCAACGCGGTCGGCATCGGGGCCTCGGTGATGTTCGGTCTCGGCCTGGCGCTGGGCCCGACGCTGGGCGGCCTCATCGCCGACGCCATGAACTGGCGCTGGGTCTTCCTCCTGAACCTGCCGCTCCTCGTCGCGGCCTTCCTCATCATCGTCCTCGCGCTGAAGATGCCGACCAACCCGGTGCGGCGGAAGGTGGACTTCCTGGGCGCCGCCCTCCTCGGCGGCTTCGGCGCCTGCGCGCTGCTGGTGGCGGAGTGGGGCGGCGCCCGGTACGCGTGGGGGTCCCCGACGATCGTCTCGCTGGCCGCCGGGGCGGTGCTGCTCGCCGCTGCCTTCGTATGGCGCAGCCTCACCGCCCCAGAACCGCTGGTGTCGCTGGCGCTGATGCGCAACTCGGTGTTCCGGGCGATGATGCCGATGTCGCTGATCGCCGGCGTCGGCGTGGCCGGCGGCCTGCTGTACGTCAGCGGCTATCTGCAAATCGGGCGCGGACTGAGCACCGGGCACTCCGGACTGCTGGTGCTGTGCATGGCGTTCGGCATCCTGGCCTCCATTCCGGTCGCCAAGGGCATCGTCACCCTCCTCGGCAAGTTCAAGTACCTGCTCGTCGCCGCCGGGATCTTCCAGGCCGTGGTGCTCATCCTCTTCGGCCGGCTCGGCCCCGACACGAGCTACTGGCTGATCGGCGCGGGCTGCTTCGTCCTGGGCATCGGCATGGGGCAGTCGCTCGGCCTCGGGCTCCAGTACATGCAGAGCTCGGTGGCCAAGGAGGACCTCGGCGTCGCCACCAGTTCACTGCGCTTCTGCCAGCAGCTCGGCGCCACGGCCGGGTTCGCGCTCTACAGCACGATCGTGGCGCGCTACCTCGACGGCCACCTCAGCAGCGCCGCCGGAGCGGCCGACGTCAACGGCAACCTGGACACCGGAGCGCTGGCGAAACTGACCGGGGACCAGCACCGGGCGGCGGTCGGCGTCTTCATCGACGCCACCAATGTGGTGTTCATCGTGGCGGGCGCCGTGTCGCTGGCGGCCGGCCTGGTGGCGCTCGTCATCCGCGAACAGCGTTACCGCGCAGCGTCTTTGGCCGCTGCACCCTCCGCCCAGCCCCCAGCCCCGGAGGAGCCGCCCCTCGGCACCCGGCTCAGCTGATGAGCGCCCTTCGGGCTACGGGCACCACTACGCGGCAGGCCGTCCGCGCTCGGGTCAGGCCGACGGTTCCCCGGCCCACTGTCGCAGGGCGGATTCCAGGCCCTCGGTGTCGGGGGAGTCGGTGGCCCAGGCGACTACCCCGTCGGGGCGGACCAGCACGCCCACCGGTGTCTGCGGGCTGTCGTCGGGCACGCTGCGCACGCGCTCGCCCCAGCCCGCCGCGAGGTGGGTGAAGGCGTTGTCCGGGGTGCGGTCCAGGAGGAGGAAGCCGCCGTTGTGGCCGTGGTCGGTCAGGCGGGAGTTGTCGGTCAGGTGCAGGTCGGGGGCGTAGCGGCCGGTCAGGGGGTGGGTGCCGGGGAGGTCGATGTGCTGGGTGACGCCGGAGATCTTCTTGACCGCGTGGGTCGCGCCGTCCCGTGTGTGCAGCAGGTCGACCAGGACCTCCCGCAGCGCTGCCGACTTGGGGTCCCCGCGCAACACCCCGATCTGGGCGCGCGTCCAGTCCAGCACCCAGGCGCCGAGGGGGCGGCGCTCGGCGTCGTACGTGTCGAGCAGCCCTTCCGGCGCCCAGCCGGCGACGAC
>NZ_JBHVHQ010000993.1:0-2967 GCF_042800135.1 Streptomyces sp. NPDC057654
GGCCTGTATCGCGTACAGGCCGCCCCGCTGCGCTACGGGCCGGGGCCCGGTGGCGTACGTACGGGCCGGGGTGCGCCGCCCCGATCGGGGCGGCTGAAGCAGACGGCGTTCACACCGAGGCCCTGGAGGTTGCTGTACTCCTCTGCCGCTTCACCGCCTGGCCCTCGCAGAGAGTGAAGTCGCCGGACGTGGCCGCGTTCGCTCAGGTGACCCGCGCGGCCACCAGGGTCTCGAAGGTATAGGGCCGCAACCCATCGGTACGGCCGGCGAAGTAGCGCTGCTGGAGGTCCGCACGTGCGGGATGGTCCACGACCTTCAGCCCGCACCGGCTGATCAGCCTCTCGATCTCGATCACCGGCCAGCCGGGCTGAAGAGGCTCGCCGGCAGAAGCCGCGATCGGCGTGTAGATCCGGGCGAATTCCGTCCCCACGTCGTCCAGCACACCGTCCTCGGCCCGGTAGGAGAACACCGCCTCGGACCCGGGAGCAGCCGCCGCGATCGTACGCAGCGTCGACTCGATCGCCTGCGCCGTCAGATAGGGAGCGACACCCGTCCAGCAGAACATCGTCGGCTGCGCCCAGTCGAACCCGGCCGCGCCCAGAGCGTCCTGAACCGGTTCGGCCTCGAAATCGACCGGCACGAATACCTGCGAATCGCTGAGCGGCAGGCCCAGCACCCTGACCCGCTCCAACTTCCAGGCCTGGGAAGCAGGGTGATCAACCTCGAACACCGTCAGCGGGCCGAGCAGATCCGGCCGCCGCCACGCGAACGAGTCAAGCCCCGCGCCGAGAATCACGTACTGCGTGAAGGCACCGGCGGCCAGCCGGTCCTCGGCGTACCGGCTGCGCGTGCAGACAGCCGCGCGGGACTCGCGACGGACCGGGCCGGGAAACAGCGGATCGAACCGGTCTCGCAGCTCCCGCCATACCGGACCGACCAGCACCAGGGCCAGCACATCGTCCAGTACCCACGGCGACGCCGACTCCAGGCGAAACAATCCACGCGACACGGCCGCGAACATCGCCGTCCTGCTCGGCGCGCTCTCCATGCGTTCCTCCTCGCCGGCCAGAACCCACGCGCCCCCACTCCGCGCACTTCACAGAATGCGCCTGAAGCGCCCTGACGGCCACCGCCGCCGGGAAGCCGAGGCACGGGCGAACGTGCCGTCGTCGGTGCCGCCCCGGCCCGGCGGCCGGGCGTCCTCGCATCTCCGGTATTCAGCTCTGCCTCTCAGTCCGGCCTCGGCGCCTCCCGTTCGCTCGCGTAGCGCTGGAAGCCGCGGCGCTCGTAATTGCGGAGCGCGTGCGGGTGGTCGCGGGTCGAGGTATGCAGCCAGACGCGGCGCACCTCGGGGGCGTCCGGAGGCTGCTGGTCCCACGCCTGCCGGACGGCGAGCGTCAGGGCGTGCCCGCCGTACCCCCGCCCGACGTACCGCGGCAACAGGCCGAAGGTGTCGATCTCCACCTCGCCGCCCGCCGCCCCGCGCACGCTCAGCACGCCCGCGACCTCGCCGTCCACCCGTATCAACCAGTGCCGCATCCGCTCGTCGTGGCGTCGCTCGCGCCATGCGCCGGACCATTGGTGCGGCGCGCCCACCGCGGCCTGTGTCGCGACCAGCGTCTCGGAGCCGGCCGGGGTCTCCTCCAGCGCGACCCCCTCGGCGGGCCGTGCGGGGCGTAGTTGGGCGCGCTCGGTCATCTCCAGGTAGGTGACCGTGTGCTCTGAATGTTCCGTGTGCTCTGTGTGTTCCGTGTGTTCTGTCGACATGCCGTCATGCTGCCAGCCGTCCCGCCGGGCGCGGCAGCGGCTCTCATGCTCCCGGCGTCACGTCCGTACGGGCGGTGGTGCCCTTCGGGACCGCCCGCGGTTCGGCCGCCGGGTCGGGGGCGCGGCGGGCGAGGCGGCGGGCCAGGGCCGTACAGACCATCAGCTGAAGCGTGTGGTAGAGCATCAACGGCAGGATGACCAGGCCGACTTCGTCGCCCGCGAAGAGCACGGTGGCGATCGGCAGGCCGCTGGCGAGGCTCTTGGTCGAGGCGCAGAAGACCGCGGTCACCCGGTCCTGGCGCTCGAAGCGCAGCAGCCGCGCCCCCTTCGCGGCGACCGTCAGTATCAGCGCCAGCAGCGCCCCGCACAGGGCGAGGAGGACGAACAGCCGCCCCACGGAGGTGCGCTGCCAGATGCCGGCCGTCATCCCCTTGCTGAACGCGGCGTACACGACGAGCAGGATCGAACCGCGGTCGCACACCAGGGTCAGCATGCGGTGCCGGGTGACCAGGTCCACGAGCAGCGGGCGCGCCAGCTGCCCGGCGAGGAAGGGCAGCAGCAGCTGCACCACGATGTCGGTGACCTGTCCCATGGAGAAGGGGACGGTGCCGCTCGCGCCGCCGCTCAGCAGCAGGGCGGCGAGCAGCGGGGTGAGGATCACGCCGAGGAGGGTGGAGAAGGAGGCCGAGCAGATGGCGGCGGCCACGTTGCCGCGGGCCATCGAGGTGAGGGCGACGGAGGACTGCACCGTGGAGGGCAGCAGGCACAGGAAGAGGATGCCGGTGGCAGCTTCCGCGCTCAGCACGGATTCGGGGAGCTGCCGGAGGGCGAGGCCCAGCAGCGGGAAGAGCGCGAAGGTGCAGAGCAGGATGGGCAGGTGCAGCCGCCAGTGGCCGAGCCCGCCCAGGGCCGCCTGCGGCGAGAGCCGGACGCCGTAGAGGAAGAACAGCAGTCCCACGGCGACCTTGGTGGCGACGCCGAGGGCCTCGGCGGGGGCGCCGTCGGCGGGCAGCAGCGCGGCGAGGCCGACCGTGGCGAGCAGCGCGACGATATACCAGTCGACGCGGCCGCGCGCCAGGGCGCGCAGCCTGCGGGAGAGGAGCGACAGCGGCATTCGGGGGTTCCCTCTTCCTTCCTGATGGGCCACCGGGGGCGGTACGGCGCGGGGCAGGGGGAGGCCCCGGTCGCGGGGACCGGGGC
>NZ_JBHVHQ010000994.1:0-2960 GCF_042800135.1 Streptomyces sp. NPDC057654
GTCGACCTGCACCGCTTCGAGCGGCTCGCGGACGAAGGGGCCCGCGCGCTCGCCGACGGCGACGCCCACAAGGCCGCGGTCCTCCTCGACGACGCGCTCCGGCTCTGGCGCGGGCCCGCCCTCGCCGACCTGCCCGACCCGGGGGCCGCCGCCGCCCGCTGCGACGCGCAGCGCCTCGACGCCCGCCGCTCCCGGCTCGCCGCCGACCTCGCCCTCGGCCGCGCCGAAGGGGCCCTGCCCGAGCTCGTGGAGCTGTGCGCCGAGCACCCCCTCGACGAGCCGCTGCACGCGCTGCGGCTGCGCGCCCTGCACGCCGCGGGCCGCACCGCCGAGGCCCTCACCGCCTTCGAGGAGCTGCGCACCGGCCTCGCCGACCGCCTCGGCGCCGACCCCGGAGCCGAACTCCGGTCCGTACACGCCGAACTGCTCGCCCCGGCCGCCGCCCCCGAGCCGCCCCGCCGCCCGGCCCCCGCCCCCGCGGCCGGCAACCTGCGCGCCCGCCGCACCTCCTTCGTCGGCCGCGAGAGCGACCTGGAGACGATCCGTACGGACCTGGGCGCGCACCGCCTCGTCACCCTCCTCGGCCCCGGCGGCGCCGGCAAGACCCGGCTCTCCCAGGAAGCCGCCGACTCCCTCAAGGCGGCCTGGCCGGACGGCGTATGGCTCGCCGAACTCGCCCCCCTCGACGGCACGGCCGACGGCGCCACCGTCCCCGAAGCCGTGCTCACCGCGCTCGGCGCGCGCGAGACCGTGGTGCGCACCGCCGCCAGCGAGGGGCTGCGCGCCGCCTCCGACCCGAGCTCGCTCGAACCCCTCGCCCGGCTCGCCGAGCACTGCGCGCCGCGCCGGATGCTGCTCCTCCTCGACAACTGCGAGCACGTCGTCGACGCCGCCGCCCACCTCGCGGAGACCCTGCTCGCCTCCTGCCCGGACCTCTCCATCCTCGCCACCAGCCGCGAACCGCTCGCCGTGCCGGGCGAACTGGTGCGGCCCGTGGAACCGCTGCCCGACCCCGTCGCGCTGCGCCTTCTCGCCGACCGCGGCGCGGCGGCCCGCCCCGGCTTCTCCACCGCCGACGACCCCGACGCGTGCGCCGAGATCTGCCGCCGCCTCGACGGCCTGCCGCTCGCCATCGAACTCGCCGCCGCCCGGCTGCGGATGCTCACCCCGCGCGGCCTCGCCGACCGCCTCGACGACCGGTTCCGGCTCCTGACGAGCGGCAGCCGGACCGTACTGCCGCGCCAGCAGACCCTGCGCGCCGTCGTCGACTGGTCCTGGGACCTCCTGGACGGACCCGAACACGCCGTGCTGCGCAGACTGTCGGTCTTCGCGGGCGGCTGCGGCCTGGACGAGGCCGAGGCGGTCTGCGCGGACGGCACGGACCATACGGGAGTCGCCACGCGTGACGTCGCCGCCCTCCTCGGCTCCCTCGTCGACAAATCCCTGGTCGTCGCCGCCACCCCCGCGGCCGACGCCGGCGGCGGCGAGATGCGCTACCGGCTCCTGGAGACCGTCGGCGAGTACGCCGCGGAACGGCTCGACGAGGCGGGGGAGCGCGCCGCCGTCGAACGCCGCCACCTGGTCGCGTACCGCGAACTGGCCCGTACCTCCGACCCGTTGCTGCGCGGCCCCGCCCAGCGCGCCTGGCTGGAGCGGCTGGAGCTGGAGCACGACAACCTGCGGACCGCGCTGCGCCGCGCCGTGGCCGCGGACGACGAGCACGAGGCGCTCTGCCTGGTGCTCTCCCTGAGCTGGTTCTGGCAGCTGCGCGACCACCGGGTGGACGCCTTCAGCTGGGCGCAGGCCGTGGCGGCGCTCGGCCCGGACCCGTTCGCGGACCCCGTCGTACCGGCCCCGCCGCTGTACGAGCGCTGCATCGACGCCCCGCCGCCGATGGACGACGAGCAGCTGCTGGAGGCCCGGCGCGAGGTGCGGCTGGTCGGCATCTCCAGCATGGAGAGCACCATGGAGTCGGCGACGTCGCCGGAGACGCAGGCGCAGATGCGCGGGATCATCGCCGCCTACCAGCCCGGTCTGCCGCAGACCTGCCGGGTGCCGGGCTTCGCCTGGATCTTCGCGGTACTGCTGACCTGCGACGGCGACATGCCGAAGCTGCACGACGTCATCCACGTCTGCGTGGAGAGCTGCCGCGAATACGGCTACGAGTGGGAGCTGGCCCACGCCCTGCAAATGCGCTCGAAGCTCCTCAACGACCACCGGGACGGGGCCGAGCAGGCCACCCGCGACGCCGACGAGAGCCTGGAGATCTTCCTGCGGCTCGGCGACGACTGGGGCGTCTCCGAGGCGCTGTCCGGCCGGGCCGAGGCGCGCGAGCAGCGCGGCGAGTTCGAGCTCGCCGCCGAGGACTACCGGGCGGCGGTCGAGCGGTACGAGGAGCTGGGCGCCTACGGCCAGGTGCCGCTGCTCCGGGCCCGGCTCGCCGAGGTGCTCATGGAGTCCGGGGCGATCAGCGAGGAGGAGGGGGAGCGCCGGCTCCGCGAGACCCTCGCGGGCTGGAACCGCGTCAACCCCGACGCGGGCTCCTTCGCCCGGCTCCAGCTCGCGGTCCGTATGGCCCGCGCGGGGCGTACGGACGAGGCGCGCGCCGAGTTCGACGCGCTGTACCAGGAGTTCGAGGGCCACTCGATCGACCTGTTCCAGGGCATGGTCGTGGGGCTGTACGGCTGGCTGGAGGTGCTGGAGGGCCGGCCGGAGTCCGCGCTGGTCAAGCTCCGCGAGGCGCTGGCGAAGGCGCAGGCCCCGATGGCCCAGCTCATCGCGCCGCACCTGCCGTCGTCGCAGATCCTCACCGGCGCCCACGCGCACGCCCTGCTGGGCGGCGAGGAGGAGGCGCGGCGCGCGGCCCGGCTGCTGGCGGCCCATGACGCGCTGCGTCCGACCGCCTATGCCCGCTCGGAGGAGCGGGAGGCGCGGGCGGCGGCCGAGGCGGCGGTCCGCGC
>NZ_JBHVHQ010000995.1:0-2959 GCF_042800135.1 Streptomyces sp. NPDC057654
GAAGGGGCGGGAAGAGGGCGGGAAGGACGCCGCTACCCCACCGACGAGTACGCCACCACGCCCCGCAGCAGCCCGTCCACGGCCCGGCGGGCGTTGCGGGCGACAGTGCTGCTGGGCGGCGCGGCGGCCGCGATCTGCCCGAGGACGTCGATGAGCTGCTTGCACCAGCGCACGAAGTCGCCGGCCGGCATCTCGATCTCGCGCAGCACCTCGTCCAGCCCGTGCCCGGAGGCCCAGCGGTACGCGGCCCACGCGAAGCCGAGATCGGGCTCGCGCTGCCCCACCCCCTCGGCCTGGTTGATCTTGTGCTCCTCCTCCAGGGCGTCGAGCCGGCCCCAGATGCGGACCATCTCCCCCAGGGCGCGCTTCGCGTCGCCCGTGGGCAGCTTCGGCGGCATCGCGTCGTCGGCGGCCCGCGCCTCGTACACGAGCGCCGAGGCGCAGGCGGCCAGCTCCGCGGGGCGCAGCCCCTCCCACACGCCGTCGCGCAGGCACTCGGAGGCCAGCAGATCCAGCTCGCCGTAGAGCCGGGAGAGCCGACGGCCGTCCTCGGTGACCTCGTCGCCCCGCAGATAACCGAGGTCGGTCAGGAGCGCGCAGATACGGTCGAAGGTGCGCGCGATGGTGTTCGTACGGCCCTCGATGCGCCGCTCCAGCTGACGGGTGTCGCGCTGGAGACGGTCGTAGCGCTCGGCCCACCGCGCGTGGTCCTCACGCTCGTCGCAGCCGTGGCACGGGTGCGCCCGGATCGCTGTGCGCAGCCGCAGGATCTCGGTGTCGTCGGCGGCCTCCGACCGCTTCTTGCGGTGCCGCCCCGGCTCGATGTGCCCGGCCTTGGTGCGCAGCGCCGAGGCGAGATCCCGGCGGGACTGGGGGCTGCGCGGGTTGAAGGACTTCGGGATCCGCATCCGCTCCAGCGCCTCGACCGGCACCGGGAAGTCGATCGCCGCCAGCCGCTTGACCTGCCGCTCCGCGGTGAGGACGAGCGGCCGGGGCCCGTCGTGGTGCTCGAAGCCGCGGTGCCGGTCCGTACGCCCCGCGGCGAGGCCCGGGTCCAGGACCAGCGCGAGGCCCGCGTACTTGCCCGTCGGCACGTGGATCACATCGCCCGGCTTGAGCTTCTCCAGCGCCGCCGCCGCGGCGACCCGCCGCTGCGTGGCGCCCTGCTTGGCCAGCTCCGTCTCACGGTCCTTGAGCTCGCGCCGCAGCCGCATATAGGCGCCGAAGTCACCCAGGTGACAGGTCATGGAGGCCCGGTAGCCCTCCATCCCCTCCTCGTTCTTCTGCACCTGCCGGGAGATCCCGACGACCGACTTGTCGGCCTGGAACTGCGCGAACGACGTCTCCAGCAGCTCCCGCGAGCGGTGCCGCCCGAACTGCGAGACCAGGTTGACGGCCATGTTGTACGAAGGCTTGAAGGACGAGCGCAGCGGGTACGTGCGCGTGCCGGCCAGCCCCGCGAGGCCGCCCGGATCCATGGCCCGCTGCCACAGCACGACGGCGTGCCCCTCGACGTCGATGCCGCGCCGCCCGGCGCGGCCCGTCAGCTGGGTGTACTCGCCGGGGGTGATGTCGGCGTGCTGCTCGCCGTTCCACTTGACGAGCTTCTCCAGCACCACCGAGCGCGCGGGCATGTTGATGCCGAGCGCGAGCGTCTCGGTGGCGAAGACCGCCTTGACCAGGCCCTTGACGAACAGCTCCTCGACGACCTCCTTGAACGTCGGCAGCATGCCCGCGTGGTGCGCGGCGATGCCCCGTTCCAGCGCCTCCAGCCACTCGAAGTAGCCCAGGACGTGCAGGTCCTCGTCGGGGATGGCGGCGGTGCGCTCCTCCACGATGGAGCGGACCCGGGCGCGCGCCGCGTCGTCGTTGAGCCGCAGCCCCGCGTACAGGCACTGCTGGACGGCGGCCTCGCAGCCCGCACGGCTGAAGATGAAGGTGATGGCGGGCAGCAGCCCGTCCGCGTCGAGGCGCTCGATGACCTCGGCCCTGCTGGGCGTCCAGATCCGGCTGCGCTGGCGGCGCTCGCGCTCGCGGTCCGCCTCGCGCAGGTTCTTGCCCCGGCGGCGGTCCCGGCCGCCGAAGGGCCGGCTGTTCTCCATTCTCGCCAGCCGTACGAGGTCGGGGTTGACCTCGCGTCTGCCGCCGCTCTTCCCGCTCCCCGAGGCGCCGCGCTCCTCGAAGAGGTCGTACATCCGGCGGCCGGCCAGCACGTGCTGCCACAGCGGCACGGGCCGGTGCTCGGAGACGATGACCTCGGTGTCGCCGCGCACGGTGTCCAGCCAGTCGCCGAACTCCTCGGCGTTGGAGACCGTCGCCGACAGGGAGACCAGGGTCACCGACTCCGGGAGGTGGATGATGACCTCCTCCCAGACGGCGCCGCGGAAGCGGTCGGAGAGGTAGTGCACCTCGTCCATGACCACATAGCCCAGGCCGATCAACGACTGGGAGCCCGCGTACAGCATGTTGCGGAGCACCTCGGTGGTCATGACGACCACCGGAGCCTCGGAGTTGACGCTGTTGTCGCCGGTCAGCAGGCCGACCTTGTCCGCGCCGTAGCGCTTGACGAGGTCGCTGTACTTCTGGTTGGAGAGCGCCTTGATGGGCGTGGTGTAGAAGCATTTACGGCCCTGCGTGAGGGCCAGGTGGACGGCGAACTCGCCCACGATGGTCTTGCCCGAGCCCGTGGGGGCGGCGACCAGCACGCCTTTGCCGGCCTCCAGGGCCTCACAGGCCTCGATCTGGAAGGGGTCCAGCTCGAAGTCGTACATCTCGCGGAAGGGCGCGAGTGCGGTGGCCAGGTCGGCGGCGCGCAGCCGGGCAGCGGCGTAGCGCTCAGCTGGGGACATGTCGTCGGTCATCTTGAGTACGAGCCTACCGGCCGCCTCCGACAGTGACGCGATCTTTATCGGGCTCCCGTTCGCTCAGCGGTCCACGGGCCCCAGACAGGGCGAAGGGC
>NZ_JBHVHQ010000996.1:0-2956 GCF_042800135.1 Streptomyces sp. NPDC057654
GTCGCCGGTCCGGATCTCGGCCGTTACATCGGGATGCTGCGGCCCAACGGCCGGTACCTGCTGTGCGGGGCCGCGGGCGGCGCGCCGGAACCGGAGGGCTTGGGCAGCCTCCTCACCGCCTACCACCGCTCGCCGACCCTCTTCGCCTTCAGCCTCAACTCCGTCGGTCCCGAAGCCGCCGTCGCGGCGGCGGCCGGGCTCTTCGCCCAAGCGGCCAGTGGTGACCTGCGGCCGGTCGTCGACGAACGGATTCCGCTGGCCGAAGTCCGCCGCGCGCACGAGCGCCTCGCCTCGACCCCCGTCTTCGGCAAGATCACCCTGCACCCCTGACGCACCACCCGGTCGTCGCCCACGCCGCCGGCCCGTACCCCACGCATCGGCGGCGTACACCGACCCGTAAGCCTCGCGTCGGCGGCGTACACCGGCCCGTCAGCCGCCCGGCGTGCCAGGCGGCTTCGCGATGCCGTGCCGGTACGCGTACCGCACCGCCTGCGCCCGGTCCCGCACCCCTGTCTTGGCGAAGAGGTTGTTGATGTGGGTCTTCACCGTCGCGGCGGAGACGTGCAGAGCATCGGCGATCTCGGAGTTGGACAGCCCATCGGCGACCAGCGCGAGCACCTCGGCCTCGCGCGCGGTCAGCCCGTCCGGCAGCTCATGGGGCGTCGCGGGGGCGGCTTCGGGGGCCGGGGCCGGGGCGGTGAGCCGTTCCAGCAGCCGCCGCTGGATCTGCGGCGACAGCCCGGCCTCGCCGGACATGACGTGCGCCACCGCTCGTACGATCTCGTCGCCGTCGGCGTCCTTGGTGAGGTAGCCGCGCGCGCCGGCCTGGAGCGCCGGGAAGAGCGAGTCGTCGTCGGCGTAGGTCGTCAGGACCACGACCTGCGTGGCCGGGTGTTCGGCACGGATGCGGCGCGTCGCCTCGACGCCGTCGCAGCGCGGCATGCGCAGGTCCATCAGGACCACGTCCGGTGCGCGTTCGGCGACCAGCCGCAGCGCCTCCTCGCCGTCACCGGCCGAACCGACGACCTCGATGCCCGGCAACAGCCCCAGCAGCATCACGATGCCCTCGCGCACCACGGTCTGGTCGTCGGCCACGACGACCCGGGCCGCCGGCCGCGACCTGCCGTCCTCCGTCACGCCGCCCCCTGTCGCGCGCGTCATCCAGGTACCCGCAGCCGCACCACGAACCCCTCCCGTCCCGGCCCCGCCGGACCGGTCTCCAGGGTGCCGCCGAGCAGTTCGGCGCGCTCCCGCATCCCCAGGAGACCGTACCCGGAGCCGGTGGACGCGAGCCCCCCGGCTGCCTGTCGCGCTCCCCCGTCCCGTACCTCCAGCTCCACCTCGCCGTCCAGATAGGCGAATCGCACCCGGACGTGCGCGCCCGGAGCGTGCTTACGGACGTTCGTCAGCGCTTCCTGCGCGACCCGGCGCACCGCCAGCCCGGCCTCCGCGGGCAGCTTCCGGGGCTCGCCCGTCACCTCGACGGCGGCCCCCTGGGAGTCGGCGACCTCCCGCAGGAAGTCCCCGACCTGGGCCATCTCGCCACGGAGCGCCGAGAGCGCCTGCCGCGTCTCGGCCAGCCCCTCGCGGGCCATGCCGCGGGCCAGGACGACGCGTTCCAGGATGCGCTCGTCGTTCTCGCCGCGCTCGATGAGCAGCCGGGCGGCCTCCAGGTGCACCAGTTGCGCGGAGAGGCTGTGGGCGAGCACGTCGTGGATCTCGCGGGCGATCCGGGCGCGCTCGGCGAGCGCCGCCGACTCGGCCTCCGCGGCCCGTGCGACGCGCTCCTGCGCCAGCAGCCGGAAGCCGGAGCCGCGCGCCTCCGCGTCGAGGCGCAGCGCGTAGCCGACCAGCGCGAGGCCGACGCAGGTCCCCGCGGTCACGATCGGCCGGTCCTCGCTCAGCAGCCCGTACGCCAGCAGGTGGGCCGCGGCGGCGGGCAGCGCGTACGCCATCGGCAGCCGCTCCACGGCGAGGATCGCGCCCACGGCCCAGAGCGACCGGGCGGGGCTGTGCGCCCCGAACAGGTGCGCCATGATCCCCAGGGCGAACAGCAGCCCCAGCAGCCCCAGAGAGGGCAGCAGCCGGTGTTCCAGGGTGGACCGGAAGTAGCCCCGCGCCACGACCACGAACACCACGATGCCGCCGGCCAGCACGAGCAGGGCCCACCCGTGGAAGGAGCCCTCCTGGAACGCCCGCCAGGCGATCAGCACGACCAGCGTGAACCTCACGCACTGGTTCATCGCGATCCGGCGGCGCGGCACCCCCTCATGGGACAGCGACTCGCGGTAGGGCCAGGCGGTCCAGCTCTCGACGGGCACGTACGGTCCTTCCGTCGCGGCGGCGCGCTCACTCACCGGCCGGGACACGGTACGCCGGCCGCGCTCCCTGAGCCTTCCAGACCACCAGACCGCTGCGGGCCAGCAGCATGGCGGCCGCGGTCAGCATGGTCGCCGGCCCGCCCTGGTGGACCCCGGCCGCGGCCCCCACCGCGTGCAGGGCCAGCCGCACCGCCACACCGCCGGCCCACACCAGGGCCGATGCCTTGCCGCCCTGCGCCCACAGCGCGCCCGACGCGTCGGACCACACCCGCGTGGTCCACGCCCAGCCCGCGCCCGCCGCCAGCCCAGCCAGCACCCCGGCCGCCAGCAGCGCCACCGAGAAAGCCTCGTGCGCGTGGTCGACGAGCTCCGGCTTCCGCACCGCCATGAAGATCAGCACCGCGGGCAGCACCCACCACCGCCGGACGTCCGACGCCACGCGCTGCGGCGCGAACTGGCGCAGCAGCACGAGTACGAGCACCGCGACGATCACCGCGGCATCTACCGGACCAGACATGGTGAGAGCCTCCGTAGGGGCAGGAGCGGACAACGCTCCCGAACCTACGGAGACCCGCCGGCCGACGGATCGGCGCACGGGTTGGCTCCGGGTGGAGAGTGCCCCTCCACCCGGAGGT
>NZ_JBHVHQ010000997.1:0-2956 GCF_042800135.1 Streptomyces sp. NPDC057654
CCGCTTCACCACGCCCGACGCGCATCCCCCGCGGTGACACCGCGGGCCCCGGCCGGCACGAACGAACGACAGCAGGGCCGTACGGGCATGACGGCCGCCGTCCGGCGCCGGTCCAGAAGGCCCGCGACATCTCGCCCGCGACCGCGGTCCGGCCTTGAGCGCCGCCCCGAGCCGCGCCGCCTCGGCTCAGGCCGGTGCGTGCATCAGGGCGGTGACGTAGGCGTCCAGCCGCTCCTCCACGGCGCGCGTCGTCAGCTCCGTCTTCCCCGCCTCCCGCCATGGCTTCGACACCGCCCCCACCTCCTCCGAGGCCGCCAGCCCGCTGCGCACCAGCCAGTACAGCCGCTCGCTCGCGTCCGCGGCCAGCGCGCCGCCGGCCTCCTCGTACGCCTCGGTGAACCGCAGACCCCACACGGGCCCGTGCAGCAGCGCGAGGTGGGTGGAGCAGTGCGCCACATCGAGATCCACCGGGCCCCAGGAGGCCCCCGCCCAGTCGACGACGCCGGTGATACGAGCATCCGCCGGGCTTGCGGGCGGCACGTCGAAGAGCACGTTGCCGGGGTGGAAGTCCCGGTGCAGGAACCGCCCTTCGTACGGCGGCGCGGGCCTGCGGATCAGATCGATCGCCGCGGCCCACAACGACGCGTCGGCGCACTGCGGAGTCACGACGGTGTCGGCGGTCGTCAACGCCACATACGCGCGGGGCTGTCGGACGGGGCGCAGCGCGTGGATCGCCAGGAGCTGACGTGCCATCAGAGGGACGCGCGTCTCCAGTCCCTCGTCGTCGATGACCGTCCGTCCCGCCAGATGCGTCATGAGGAGCGAGGGATACTCGCAGTGCTCGGCGACCGGGTCCACCGCGACCAGCCGAGGAGCCGACACGCCGGTCCCGTCGCACTCGGTGAGGGCGCCGGCCTCCCTGTGCAGCCAGTCCTCGGCGTCCGCCACGCCCACGAAACTCCGCAGTACCAAGGGCCGGGTGCCCCCGTCCCGCGTGCCGATGGTCAGCCTGCGCATCTCGGCGGTGATCCCACCGTGCAGCGCCTCGACCCCGACGACCCGCTCCCCTGCTTCCAGGTGCCGGTGCACCCAGGCCAACGTCAACGGCCGGACAGCCGCCGCCTCATCGTGATCGCTCATCGCACCACCTCATCATGCGGGCGATCCGCGATGCCACCGCCTTTCGCCGGCGCTCATGTCGCCGTTTCGAAAATCGGTAGAACAAATGTGGTGTGGACGTGCAGACTGATCATCTATGTCGACGACACTTCCTTCCGGTCCCCTGTGCACCCGTGATTCGCTCGCCGCCGATCTGCGCGGCGTCGGTATTCGGGAGGGCGAGACGCTGCTCGTGCATTCCTCTCTCAGTTCGCTCGGGTGGGTCTGCGGAGGGCCCGGGACGGTGGTGCAGGCGCTGCTGGATGTGTTGGGGCCGGAGGGGACGCTCGTGGTGCCGGCGCATTCGGGCGAGAATTCGGATCCGGCGGTGTGGAGCAATCCGCCGGTGCCCGAGGAGTGGTGGGCGTGGATTCGGGCGTCGATGCCGGCGTATGACGCGCGGACGACGCCGACCTTCGGTATCGGCGTCATTCCGGAGACCGCCCGGAACTGGCCGGGGGCCGTGCGCAGCGACCATCCGCAGACCTCTTTCGCCGCGATCGGGCCGCTCGCCTCCACGGTCACGGACCGGCACGCGCTGGACTGCCGGCTCGGGGAGCGGAGTCCGCTGGCGCGGCTGGAGGAGGCGGAGGCGCGGATTCTGCTGCTGGGAGCGGAGTACGAGTCGTGTACGGCGTTTCATCTCGCCGAGTGCCGCGCGAACCCGCCGGAGGTCGACAACTCCTTCGCCGCCATGACGCCGCAGGGGCGCCAGTGGCTGACCGTGCGGGACTCCGGGATCAGCGGGGAGCGCTTCACCGAGCTCGGCGCGGCCTTCGAGAAGGAGCGGCCGGTGGCGCGGGGCACGGTCGGCGCGGCCGAGGCCCGGCTGTTCCCGCTGGGCGACGCCGTCGCGTACGCCCTGACCTGGATCACCCGGCACCGGCCCTACCCGGCCGAATAGCGGTGTCCTGAATACGATGACCTCATGGCGCCGTTCCTGATCGAATGCCGGACCCCGCTGCCCGCCGACGAGGCGTGGCGGCGGCTCACCGACTGGGAGCGGCACGCCGCGCACGTGCCCCTCACCCGCATCACCGTGACCACCCCGCCGCCCAGCGGCACGGGTACGCGGTTCACCGCTCGTACCCGCATCGGGCCGCTCAGCGTCGACGACCTCATGGAGGTCGTCCGCTGGCAGCCGCCGTCCGCACACGCACCGGGGCGCTGCCGGCTGGAGAAGCGCGGGCGGGCGATCACCGGCTGGGCCGAGATCGAGGTATACGGGCACGGGGACGGCGCGCGGGCGCGCTGGACCGAGGAGCTGCGGGTCCGCTGGACGCCGCGAGTACTCGACGCGCCGACCGCCTGGGCCGGGCGGCTGGTCTTCGGGCTCGTGATGCGGCGGTTGCTCGACGCGTGAGGGCGGCACCCGGAGCCCGTGGCTTCTCGGGTGCCTCCCTCCCGTGCGTACGGCTCAGTTCTCGCGCGGGCTCAGCTCGCCCATCGGACCCCAGTCCTCGGCCGGGATCTCGCCGTTGATGATCTCCGGCGTGGCGGCGATCAGCTCCGGCATCCACGCCATCGCGGTCTGGAAGTGCTCCGAGTTGACGTGCGTCTCGCCTGCGGCGCCGTCCTTGAACGCCTCCAGGAGAACGAACTGGTTCGGGTTCTCCACGCTCCGCGACCACTCGAAGAAGACGTTGCCCGGCTCCACGCGGGTGGCGCGGGTGAACTCCTCGACCCGCGGCAGCCACTGGTCCACGTACTCGGGGCGGATGGTGAACTTGACGTTGATGAGGATCATGGCGCTGCTCCTTCGCTGCACGGCGGGCCGACCGCCGGGTCGGCTCGGGAG
>NZ_JBHVHQ010000998.1:0-2950 GCF_042800135.1 Streptomyces sp. NPDC057654
GGACCCTTTTTCGGGGTCCGGCCGCTGTGCTGTGTGTGGACGATACTGGGATTGAACCAGTGACCTCTTCCGTGTCAGGGAAGCGCTCTCCCGCTGAGCTAATCGTCCTCGGTGTCGCGGGTGCCGCTCTTGTCGCGTGCGCGATACTGGGATTGAACCAGTGACCTCTTCCGTGTCAGGGAAGCGCTCTCCCGCTGAGCTAATCGCGCGGGGGGACCCGTGAAGATCCCGGTGGACGATACTGGGATTGAACCAGTGACCTCTTCCGTGTCAGGGAAGCGCTCTCCCGCTGAGCTAATCGTCCTTGGAGGTGGAGACGGGATTTGAACCCGTGTAGACGGCTTTGCAGGCCGTTGCCTCGCCTCTCGGCCACTCCACCCGGAGTGCGGGGTTCGGGAAGATCCCCACTTCGAGCGGACGACGAGACTCGAACTCGCGACATCCACCTTGGCAAGGTGGTGCTCTACCAACTGAGCTACGTCCGCAGGTGTCGTTGTGCCCGGTGCGCTTGCGCGTCCCGGCGACGTGTTGAACTCTAGCGGATTCCAGCGCCAGCTCAAATTCCGTTTGCCCAGCTTGCCGCGGGGTTCGTTTCCCCCGAGGCGGGTCGCGGGCCCGCCGGTCATAGACTCGCAAGCGTGTCCCACCTCTCCCCGATGGCCCGATTCGGCGGGCTTCTCGCCCTTGACCTGCGCGACGTCACCAGCGACCCGGCGGCCCTGGACTCCTCGGGCTGGTGGGCGGTGACGGCCGATTTCGAGGGCGGACTGGTGTGCGCGCGCTTCGGGGACGTACGCCCCGCGCCGGTTCCCGCGCCGGGGCGCTGGCGCGGGCCCGCGCCGTCGGACTGGACCAGTTCCCTGGACCGGGGCGCGTACACCGCGGGCGTACGCCGCATACGCGAACACATCGCGGCGGGCGACGTCTATCAGGCGAATCTCTGCCGAATTCTCACGGCGCCGCTGCCGGACCCGGACGCGTCCGACGTGGACGCGCTCACCGCGCTGCTGGCCCGCGGCAACCCGGCCCCGCACGCCGGAACGATCCGGCTGCCCGCGCACGGCGTGGAGGTGGCGACCGCCTCGCCCGAGCTGTACGTGCGCCGGTCCGGCCGCACCGTCGAGTCCGGGCCGATCAAGGGCACCGGCCGGACCGCCGCCGACCTGCTGGAGAAGGACCACGCCGAGAACGTGATGATCGTCGACCTGGTCCGCAACGACCTCGGCCGGATCTGCGCGAGCGGCTCGGTGACCGTGCCGGGGCTCTGCGAGATCGAGCCGCACCCCGGCCTCGTCCACCTCGTCTCCACGGTCCGCGGCGAACTGCGCCCCGAGTCGACCTGGGCGGACCTGCTCGGCGCGACCTTCCCGCCCGGCTCCGTCACCGGCGCCCCCAAGACCAGCGCGCTGCGGATCATCGAGGAGCTGGAGACCGCGCCGCGCGGCCCCTACTGCGGCGGCGTCGGCTGGGTGGACGCCGACCGCGGCACGGCGGAGCTCGCCGTCGGCATCCGGACCTTCTGGATCGACCGGACGGCGGCCGGCGGACCGGTGCTGAGGTTCGGTACCGGCGCGGGCATCACCTGGGGCTCCGACCCGCTGCGGGAGTGGGAGGAGACCGAACTGAAGGCGGCCCGGCTGCTCGGGGTAGCGTCGGGAGCCGACGAGGCGACCGGAGGGATTCCACGGTGATAGCACAGCCCAGCGGGGTACCGGCCCCCACATCCCGGATCTGGATCGACGGGGCGCTGAGGGACGCCGACAGCGCCCGGGTATCGGTCTTCGACCACGGGCTGACCGCCGGCGACGGCGTCTTCGAGACGCTCAAGGCCACGGACGGCAGCGCCTTCGCGGTCGACCGCCACCTGCGCAGGCTGGCGACGTCCGCGCGCGGTCTGGGGCTGCCCGAGCCCGACCTCGACGAGGCGCGCGAGGCCTGCGCGGCGGTCCTCGCGGCCAACCCGATGGAGCACGGCCGGCTCCGGATCACCTACACCGGCGGGCTCTCCCCGCTCAGCTCCGACCGCGGCGACGCGGGTTCCACCCTGGTCGTCGCCCTCGGCGCGGCCAAGCGGCGGCCCGACACCACCGCCGTGATCACGGTCCCCTGGACCCGCAACGAGCGCGGCGCCCTCACGGGGCTCAAGACCACCTCGTACGCGGAGAACGTGCTCGCCCTCTCCCGCGCGCACGAACACGACGCGACGGAGGCGCTGTTCGCCAACACCGTCGGCGCGCTCTGCGAGGGCACCGGCTCCAACGTCTTCGTCGTCCTCGACGGTGAACTGCACACCCCGCCGCTCGCCTCCGGCTGCCTCGCGGGCATCACCCGCGAGCTGACGGTCGAGTGGACGGGCGCCACGGAGACCGAGCTGCCGTACGACGTCCTGGACCGCGCCGAGGAGATCTTCCTGACCTCCAGCCTCCGCGACGTGCAGGCCGTGAACCGGATCGGCGGCGACGGCGGCGAGCGGCTGCTGCCGGGCGCGCCGGGCCCGGTGACCGCGAAGGCGATGCGCGTCTTCGAGGAGCGGTCGACGGCCGAGCCGAATCCGTAAATCCCGTGACGTACGGCCGCGGGGCAGGTAGAACACCAACGTGACCACCACCCTGCGGCCCACCGCGGCAGAACGGCGCAATGAGCACGGCGGGCGCTCCCGCCCGTACGAGATCTGCGTCAACAGCCGCCCCGTGGGCGGGATCGAGCTGGCGACGGACGAACGTTTCGGCGTCCGCGTGGGGCGGATCGTGCGGCTCCATGTGGACGAGGCCGACCGGCGCCGCGGCCGGGGCACGGTCGCCGCGCTCGCCGCGGAGGAGGTGCTGCGCGGCTGGGGGTGCCGCCGGGCGGAGCTGAGCATTCCGGTTGCCGCGCGGCCCGCGCTCTCGCTCGCCGCCGCGCTCGGCTACACGGAGCGCGGCCGCGCCATGACCAAGGCGCTCACCACCGC
>NZ_JBHVHQ010000999.1:0-2947 GCF_042800135.1 Streptomyces sp. NPDC057654
GGACCGGCCCCCGCCTCCTTCGGGCAGCCCGAGTACGAGCCGCGGGGGCGTTCCGAGGGCGGCGGTCGCCGCCGCAAGATCACCCCGCTCGCGGCGATCGGCATCGTCGTCGCGTGCTGCGCCGTCGCGGGCCTCGGCGCGGGCGCGCTGCTCAGCGGCGGTGACGACGGCAAGGACAGCGGCAAGAAGAACGAGGCCGGCCAGAACCCTGGGGCGGATACCGGCGGCAAGTCCGGGGACGGGGACGGGAACGGGAACGGGAACGGCGACAAGAAGCCGGACGACCCGGCGCTGCCCCAGGCGAAGGCGCTGGACGCGCTGCTCAAGGACAGCAACAACAGCCGCGACGCCGTGATCAACTCCGTGGAGTCCATCAAGTCCTGCAAGAAGCTCGACAAGGCCGCGGCCGATCTGCACGGCGCGGCGGGCCAGCGCAACGGCCTCGTCGAGCGCCTGGAGAAGATGCCGCTCGACAAGCTCCCCGGACAGGCCGCCCTCAAGGCCCAGCTGAAGAAGGCGTGGCAGTCCTCGGCGGCGGCCGACAACCACTACGCGGCGTGGGCGGGCAAGGTCGGCTCCAAGCACGGCTGCAAGAAGGGCAAGGCGAGCACCACGCCCGAGCTGGGCCACGCCAACAAGGCGAGCGGCGACGCCACCGCGGCGAAGAAGCAGGCGGCGACGTTGTGGAACTCCATCGCGACGAAGTACGGGCTGACCCCGCACCAGTACACCCAGCTGTGACGGGCGGGGAAGCCGCCGCCGTCGGGTGACCCTGCGCGACGAGCGGTGACCGCGGGGTGCGGAACGGGGGCCGGATGGCGCTCCGGAGCGGAGAACGTACGATCGATCACCGTGCAAGGTTCGGAGAAGTCTTCCCGTCGCGGCCGCCGCTCGACCACCATGGACGGCATGCCCCTCAATGACATGCCGTGGTGGCGCTGGCGCGCGAATGTGCGCTCGGCGCTGCACATGCTCGCCGACCCGGTCTTCCAGCGGGAGTGCTGGCTCCCCGCCCTGGAGGGGTACGGGGACGTCACCGACGCCGTGTACCGGCTGGTCGAGGACACCTGGCTGGACAACTGGTCCGCCGAGAAATACGTCGGGACGATCTTCCGCGACCAGACCGAGGCGGCGCTCGTCGACGCCGCCGTGCTGCGCGTCCTGCGGATCATGCACCAGGTGGGCGCCGACGCCCCCGTCTCCGCCTACCTCGAACACGAGGCGTGGCCGGAGGCCGTACGGGCGTCCCGGGAGGCGCACGTCCGGCTCGCGGTCAACGACGGCGACGACCCGGACGCGGCCCCGCGCTCACTGGAGGTGCTGGCGATCGTGACGCGCGTGGTGTGACGGCCCCGGCGTGCTCCTCGCGTCGGACGGCGCTGGTGAGGCCCCGGTCGGCTCCTCGCACCCAGCGGCCTTGGTGTGATCCTCGCCGCTCGACGGCGCCCGGACACCGCCGAGCGGCCCGCCGGGCGCGCCGTGTGTGCGACGCTGTCGGGCTATGAGTGAAACGCAGCCCGTCGCCCCCGAGCAGTACGTCCTGACGCTGTCCTGCCCGGACAAGCAGGGCATCGTGCACGCCGTGTCCAGCTATCTGTTCATGACCGGCTGCAACATCGAGGACAGCCAGCAGTTCGGCGACCACGACACCGGGCTCTTCTTCATGCGGGTGCACTTCAGCGCCGAGCCGCCGGTGACGCTGGAGAAACTGCGGGCCAGCTTCGCGGCCATCGGGGACTCCTTCCAGATGGACTGGCAGATCCACCGGGCGGACGCGAAGATGCGCGTCGTCCTGATGGTCTCCAAGTTCGGCCACTGCCTGAACGACCTGCTCTTCCGCGCCCGCATCGGCGCGCTGCCCGTCGAGATCGCGGCCGTCGTCTCCAACCACACGGAGTTCGGCGAGCTGACCCGCTCGTACGGCGTCCCCTTCCACCACATCCCGGTGACCAAGGACACCAAGGCGCAGGCGGAGGCCGAGCTGCTGGAGCTGGTCCGCGCCGAGAACGTCGAACTCGTGGTGCTCGCCCGCTATATGCAGGTGCTCTCCGACGACCTCTGCAAGGCGCTGTCGGGCCGGATCATCAACATCCACCACTCCTTCCTGCCGAGCTTCAAGGGCGCGAAGCCCTACCACCAGGCGCACGCCCGCGGCGTGAAGCTCATCGGCGCGACCGCCCACTATGTGACGGCCGACCTGG
This sequence comes from Streptomyces sp. NPDC057654, assembly GCF_042800135.1. Lineage (NCBI taxonomy): Bacteria > Bacillati > Actinomycetota > Actinomycetes > Kitasatosporales > Streptomycetaceae > Streptomyces > Streptomyces sp. NPDC057654. The sequence continues at coordinate 2,202 of NZ_JBHVHQ010000999.1, forward strand.
ACGAGGGCCCGATCATCGAGCAGGAGGTGGAGCGCGTCGGCCACGACGTGACCCCGGACCAGCTCGTGGCGATCGGCCGCGACGTGGAGTGCCAGGCCCTGGCGCGCGCGGTGAAGTGGCACGGCGAGCACCGTGTGCTGCTCAACGGCCGGCGGACGGTCGTCTTCGCATAACCCGCGCGGCAGCTGACTCACAGGCGTGACAGCGCCGCCGCCGCGAAGAGCACGTCACGGATCGCCTCGCGGTCCCCGTCCTGGCCCGCGGCGGCCTCCTCCGGCGGCACATGGCCCGCCGCCAGCCGGCAGAACTCGGCGCCGTCGAGGGCGACGTGGGCCACCGACTCGGCGGCCGTGCCGAGGGCGGCGGGGGAGTCCAGCGCGATGTACCAGTCCCCGCCGCCGCTGCCCTCGATCTCCAGATGGAGCGACCGGCCGGGCGCGCCCACCAGGACCGGGCCGTGGGCGGGGGACGCCAGGCCCGTACGGCGGCGCTGCGCGAGCGCGCCGGGCAGCAGCCGGGCCGCGAGGTCGATCATGCGGTTGAGGTGGGCGGAGGACGGCGGGTCGTACGGGTAGTCGACGGCGTCGGCGATGTCCCCGGCGTGCACCCAGCACTCGAAGGCGCGGTCGAGGAACGAGTCGCGCAGCGGCAGCGTGAACTGCCCGTACGACACGTCGAGCCCGGCGGCCCCGCGCCCGGCGAACGACACCGTCCGTAACAGCGCGTGCCCCTGGTCGCGCCAGGCC
>NZ_JBHVHQ010001000.1:0-2944 GCF_042800135.1 Streptomyces sp. NPDC057654
GCTGGGCGTCATCTCGGTGGACAAACCCCGTAACGGGCGTCGTCCCGGCGCATGGGGGCGCGAAGCGCTCCAGATGTATACCTTCCAGGCCGGCATTGCGATCAGTAATGCTCGGCTCAGAGCAAACATGCAGCGTGCACTCGTCCGGCTGGAGCGCGAGGGACAGGCGCTGCGGGCCAGCGAGGAGAGCTTCCGGCAGGCCTTCGAGTTCGCGCCCAGCGGCATGGCCATCGCCGAGCTCGGAGGCGACCAGCGCGGCCGGCTCGTACGGGCCAACGACGCGCTCTGCCGGCTGCTCGGCCGCCCCGCCGCCGCGATGCGCCGCTACTCCTTCTCCGACCTCGTCCACCCCGAGGACATCGGCACCCTGCTGCGCACCTCCGCCGAGGGCGGCCGCGCCGAGCTGCGGCTCGCCCGCCGCGACGGCACGTACCTGTGGGTCTCGCTGCGCAACTCCGTGGTCGCCGACGCCGCCGACGGCCCCCGGTTCCTGCTCACCCACGTCGAGGACATCGAGGAGCGCAAGCGCCACGAGCTACAGCTCGCCCACCGCGCCAGCCACGACTCGCTCACCGGCCTGCCCAACAGCGCCGAGCTGCGCGCCCGCCTCTCCAGCCGGCTCTGCGCCCGCCCGCCGGGCAGCGACGGGCACGCGGCCGCCGTCCTGGCCGACGGGTACCTCGCGGGCTTCGCGGAGGTGGAGGGGGCCGCGTACGGGCAGTACGGGCACGACTTCGGCGCCGACGCCTACGGCGCGGGCAGCGGCCTGGAGACCGTGCTCGCCGCCGGGTTCGACCACCATGTGCACACGGTCGCCCCCGACGAGGACGATGACGACGGCTGCAAGGGCCTGGCCGTCCTCTTCTGCGACCTCGACGGCTTCAAGTCCATCAACGACCGGTTCGGCCACCACACCGGCGACGCGGTCCTCATCGAGGTCGCCCAGCGGCTGACCAACGGGGTGCGCGACGGCGACACGGTCGCCCGGCTCGGCGGCGACGAGTTCGTCGTCCTCGCCGACGGGCTCGGCCGCGCGGACGCCCAGGACCTGGCCGTCCGGCTGCGCAACGCGATCATGCCGCCCATCCGGGTCGACGGCCGGGCGGTCCGCGTCGGCGCCAGCTTCGGCATCGGCTGGGCGGGCTGCGGGATGTCCGCGGAAGAGGTTCTGCACTCCGCCGACCAGCGGATGTACGTGGAGAAGCGCTCCCGCGCCAAGGCCGGCCGGCGGGCCGGATGACGTCCGCGGGACCGCGCCCGCTACTCCGTACGGGGTAGGCTGCGCCGGGGCGGCGCCTGTCGCCGACCGCGAATCGATCAAGAATTCCGGCCATCCGGATCGCGTGAGCCCGCTCCAGGCCGCCCCGGCCCGGACAGAGCGGCCCGCGCGCGTACGTGGTGGGCGCCGGTGGGTACAGCATGTAGGGAGTGACAGGGGATGACGGCCGGTAACAACGGCGCCGACGACAAGCCGGAGAACGACGACCCGTTCGCCTATCTGTACCGCTCGGAGGGCGGCGAGTCCGGCGACGGCGGGACCGCGCAGCAGCCCGGCGTCCCCCGCACGTCCTACAACCAGGTCCGCCCCGTCGGCTCCCGGCAGTACGGGCAGCAGCAGGGCGGCACGTACGGCCAGGGCGTGCCCAACCAGCAGGGCTACGGCCAGCAGCAGGGTTACGGGCAGCAGGGCTACGGCCAACAGCAGCAGGGCTACGGTCAGCAGTCGCCGTACGGGCAGCAGCCCAACGCCTCGTACGCCGCCCCCGAGACGCTCCCCGGCGGCGCGCCCCGCCACCCCGGCGGCCCCGGCCCCGGTCAGGGCGGCGGTCAGGGCGGCGGCCGTCCCAACCGGCGCGGCATGCTCATCGGCGCCATCGCGGTGGTCGTGGTGGTCATCGCCGGCATCAGCATCGCCATGATCAGCAACCAGGGGGACGACAAGAAGAAGGACGACACCGCGTCCTCCGAGTCGACGCCCTCCGCCGAGGCGAGCGACAAGCCGAGCGACAAGCCCAGCCCCTCCAAGACCCCCGGCAAGCTGCCCAAGGAGGACGCGGGGAGCCTGCGCGTCGACGGCGGCGCCAGCACGTCCAAGGACGTGAAGGGGGCGCGGTCCGCCGACGGCACGTACGTGGGGGGCATGGACAAGCCCGGCGCGGGCGTCACCTGGGACTTCGACGTCCCGAAGGGCGGCGACTACACGGTCTCCGTGAACTTCGGCGTGCCCGGCAAGGACGCCAACTCCACGCTCACGGTCAACGGCAAGGCCAGCGGCCAGCCGCTGAGCATGGGGAACTTCGCCGGCGCCAAGGACGGCGACTGGGAGAAGGGCTGGACGAACACGTGGGCCTGGATCGACCTGAAAAAGGGCAAGAACACCATCAAGGTCTCGTGCGAGCAGGGCAACAAGTGCGGGTTCAACATTGACCAGGTCTGGCTGACGGCCGGGCACGTCCACCCCAGCCGCGACGCGCCGTAGGCCGCCGGGCCGGGCGTCGCCCGGCCTACGCCAACTGCGGCGGCTGTGGCGGATCGTTCCCCACCTGGGCCTACGGGAGAACCGCCCTCGGCGCAGCCGCTCAGCCGTGAGCGGCTGCCGGGGCCACCTCGACCAGGGGGAGCAGCCGTTCGTACGTCGGGCGGTCGAAGTCGCCCGCCGTGGGGGCCTGTACGGTCGCGGCCGACAGCGCCACCGCCCGCGCCAGCCGGTCCGGCCAGGGGAGATCCTCGGCCCAGGCGGAGAGGATGCCCGCGACGGCCGAGTCGCCCGCGCCCGTCGGGTTGCCCACGATCCGCTCCGGCGGGGCGGCGCGCCAGACGCCGTCGGGGGTGACGGCGAGCATGCCGTCCGCGCCGAGGGAGGCGATGACGGCCTGCGCGCCGCGGCGGCGGGCGTCCTGGGCGGCGCGCAGCGGCTCGGTGGAGCCGGTGAGCTCGGTGAGTT
>NZ_JBHVHQ010001001.1:0-2944 GCF_042800135.1 Streptomyces sp. NPDC057654
GGGTGAGGGTGACCCCTTCCCGTACGGCCCGGTCGTCCTCGATCAGCAGCACGCGTGACATGCGATCAGTATCGATCGGATCGAGCCACGCTCCCGCACCGGGGGCCGCCGATCAGTGGAATTGTCACCGGCCGCTCACATTCCCGGGCGTTTGACGGCGGTATGCGGCCGCTGACGTCGCGGTACGGGCGCGCCGACCCCGGCGGAGGCCCCGCGTGGGCGGTCGTCACGCGCCGACGCAGCGCGCCAGGATGCGGCGGAACTCGTCCTCGAAGGCGTCGTACCCGGCGCGCAGCGCGTCGCCCGGCCAGTGCGGCGGCAGCAGTTCGGCGGGCAGCACGGGGTCGGCGAGGAGGTGGCGCAGGATGGCGGCGGAGACGGTGAACCGCTCCGCGAGCGCGTACGAGCCGGTCAGCGCCTGCTGGAGGGCGCGGGCCCGGCGCGCCCAGCCGTCGAGGTCCCACAGGGCGGCGGCCAGCTCCGCCGGGCGGTCGGATTCGGGGGCGCCGGTCAGCAGGGTGCACTGGGCGAGGACGACGGGCGGCCGGTCCCGTACGAGGTTGGCGGGGCGCAGCCAGGTGCCTTCGCGGAGTTCGGCGAGGCGCAGGGCGGTCATGGCCTGGCGGAGGGCGGTGCGCTCGGCGGCGGGGCGGCGCTCGGCGGTGACGACGGCGATCTCCCAGCCGCCGTCCCAGCGGCGGGTGCGGGGGGCGCGGCTGTCGTCCTGGCGGGCCTGGCGGGCGAGGAGCCGGTCGGTGAGCCGGTACGCGCCGTCGTGCTGGGCGAGGTCCCCGGCGGCGACCATGCGGGTGAGGGCGGTGCGGACGGCGCCCTCGGCGATGCCGAAGAGGTCGCCGACGCGCACCAGGGCACGGGCCGGGAGGGTCGGCGGGTGGTGGCCCAGCAGGGTGGAGAGCACGATCGAGCGGGCGGTCAGCGGCCGGAGGGCGAGGGGCCCGGCGGCTCCGGGTTCGGCTGTGCCGGAGTCGGCGGCGCCGGGTGCGGCGGTGTGCGGCTCGGCGCCGCCCGGTTCGGTGTCGTTCATGGCTGGCCACACCCTATCCATTACAGTTCTCCATCGCGCATCATGGAACTGTAATACCGATGGAACTGTAATACCGGAACGACGCAGCCCGGAGGTCGCCGTGAGCGCCACGCACGAAGTTCTCAACCAGGCCCCGCCCCTGACCGGCTTCAGCACGGCCGACGACGCCGCGCTGCTCGAAGCGCTGCGGCGGGACGGCGGGGCGTGGGGCGAGGCGGAGGTCCGCGCGCTCGGGGCGCGCGCCGGGTCGGCCGAGGTGCAGGACTGGGCCCGGATGGCGGAGGCGTCGCCGCCCGTGCTGCACACCCATGACCGCTACGGGCACCGCGTCGACGAGGTCGAGTTCCATCCGGCCTGGCACCAGCTGATGGCCGCCGCCGTGGAGAGCGGCCAGCACGCCGCCGCCTGGGCCGAGGAACGGCCGGGCGCGCATCTGGTGCGGGCCGCGAAGTTCTACGCCTGGGCCCAGGCCGAGCCCGGCCACGGCTGCCCCGTCTCCATGACGTACGCGGCCGTGCCCGCGCTGCGCGCGCGGCCGGAGCTGGCCGCCGCGTACGAACCGCTGCTCGCGGCCACCGCGTACGACCCCGCGCCGCGCCCGCCGCTGACCAAGCGGGGGCTGATCGCGGGCATGTCGATGACGGAGAAGCAGGGCGGCTCGGACGTACGGGCCAACACCACGGCGGCCGTGCCGGCGGGCGACGGCTCGTATCTGATCACCGGGCACAAGTGGTTCACTTCCGCGCCGATGAGCGATGTGTTCCTGGTGCTGGCGCAGGCGGAGGAGGGGCTGACCTGTTTCCTGCTGCCGCGGGTCCTGCCGGACGGCACGCGCAACGCGATGCGGCTGATGCGGCTCAAGGACAAGCTCGGCAACCGGTCGAACGCGTCCGCCGAGATCGAGTACGAGCAGGCCGTGGCGTGGCCGGTCGGCGAGCCGGGCCGGGGGGTGCGCACAATCGTCGAGATGGTCAACATGACGCGGCTGGACTGCGTGCTGGGGTCGGCGGCGGGGATGCGCGCCGGGCTGCGGCAGGCGCTGCACCACACGGCGCACCGGCGCGTGTTCGGCGCGGAGCTGATCGACCAGCCGCTGATGCGCGCCGTCCTCGCGGACCTCGCGGTGGAGTCGGAGGCCGCGACGGTGCTGGGGATGCGGCTCGCGGCGGCGCTGGACCGGTCCGAGGCGGGCGACGCGGCGGAGTCGGCGCTGCGGCGGCTCGCGCTGGCGGCCGGCAAGTACTGGGTGTGCAAGCGGGGCAGCGCGCACGCGGCCGAGGCGCTGGAGTGCCTGGGCGGCAACGGCTATGTCGAGGAGTCGGGGATGCCGCGGCTGTACCGGGAGGCGCCGCTGCTGTCCATCTGGGAGGGGTCCGGCAATGTCGCGGCCCTCGACGTGCTGCGCGCGCTCGCCAAGGAGCCGGCGGCGCTGGACGCCTTCTTCGCCGAGGTCGACGCGGCGGCGGGCGCGGACGCCCGGCTCGACGCGGCGGTGGCGCGGGTGCGCAAGCTGCTCGGGGAACTGTCCGATCCGGGGCGGGCCCAGCTGCTGGCGCGCCGGCTGGCGGAGCAGCTCACCCTCGTGCTCCAGGGCAGTCTGCTGGTGCGGCACAGTCCGCCGGCCGTCGCGGACGCGTTCTGCGCCTCGCGGCTCGGCGGCGACTGGGGGCACGCGTTCGGGACGCTGCCGACGGGTGTGGACCTGGGGCGGGTGCTGGAGCGGGCGGGTGCGGAGGGGGCGCGGTGAGCGTCCGCGTCGAGCGGGCGGGCGACGTCACCACGGTCGTCCTGTCCCGGCCCGAGGTCCGCAACGCCGTGGACGGGCCGACCGCCGCCGCGCTCGCCGACGCCTTCCGCGCGTTCGAGGCGGACGGCGGGGCGCGGGCGGCGGTGCTGTGG
>NZ_JBHVHQ010001002.1:0-2942 GCF_042800135.1 Streptomyces sp. NPDC057654
TGACGCCCCGTCGGCCGCCGTGTGCGGCCGACGGGGCGCACTCGTTCCGGCGCGCCGCGGAGTAGGCTGGCGTCACTTGACGCAAGCACGCGCAGTGGGTTGCATACGTTCTGTGATCGCGCCCCCGGCTTCAACTGCCAGCTCTCATACGGCCCATGCGGCCCGTACGCCCCATCCGGCCCGTGCGTTCGGCGGGGCCGTCCGCGCGCTCCGCAGCGCCGAGGGAGCCGCGCCGTGGACCCGGTGATCGTCGTCGGGGCCGGCCCGGTCGGCCTCGCCCTCGCCCTCGGGCTCGCGCGCCACGAGGTGCCGGTCGTCGTCCTCGACGAGGGCACGGGGGCCGAGGAGCGGCGCGCGGCCCGTACGGTCCTGCTGCGGCCGGACACGGTCGCCCTGCTGGCCCGGCTGGGGTGCCCGCTGGAGGGCGGGGCGCGCTGGAGTGGGTGGCGCACGCTGCGCCGGCGCGGGGTGGTGTACCAGCTGTCCTTCGGCGAGGAGGGCGGCGGCCCCGACACGGACGAGGCGAGCAAGACGGATAGGGCGGACAAGGCGGGCGATCCGGTCGGCGCGCCGGTGGCGGATGACGGCGAGGCCGGGACGGAGGCCGCCGGCCCCTCGCCGCTGCATCTCCCGCAGCACGTGCTGACCCGGTCCCTGCGCGTGGCCCTCGCCGGGCAGCCGATGGTCCAGCTCGTCCAGGGCAGCCGCGTCGACAGCCTGGAACAGGACGCCGACGGCGTCACCGTACGCACCAGGGGCGACAACGGCACCTGGTGGCGCGGGAGTTACCTGGTCGGCTGCGACGGCGCCCGCTCCAACGTCCGCAAGCTGCTGGGGGTGCGCTTCCCGGGGCGTACGGCCGTGGAGCGGCACGCGGTGGCCGCGCTGCGCTGCGAGCTGCCCTGGCCCGGCGAGGGCGTGCTGCACCGCTCGCCGCCGCACGGCGGCGAGGTCACGGCCCGGCCGCTGCCGGACGGGGTGTGGCGGCTGGACTGGCTGCTGCCTCCGGGCCGCGATCTGGTCACCCCGGACGCCCTGATCGCCCGCGTGCGGGACTCGCTGGAGGGGTGGTGCGGGGACGTGCCGCCGTACGAGCTCCTGGACACCGGCGTGCACGCCGTGCACCACCGGCTCGCGAGGCGCTGGCGGACCGGCCGCGCCTTCCTCGCGGGCGACGCCGCGCACCTGCTCGGGGCGCTCGGCACGCAGGGCGTGGAGGAGGGCCTGCGGGACGTCGACAACCTCTCCTGGAAGCTGGGGGTGGCGCAGCACCACGGCGCGTCGGAGGTGCTGCTCGACAGTTACCAGGCGGAGCGGCGGACCGCCGTCGGCCGCCGGCTGCGCGCCGCCGACCAGGCCCTTCCCGGGCTGCGGGGGTCCGGCGGCTGGCGGGTGGTGCGGCGCGCGGTGGTGCCGGGCTCGGGGCGGGGGCGCGACGCGCTGCTCACCGACGGGCACCTGGGGCGGGGCCCGCTGGGGGCGCCGCCGGTGCACGCCCGTACGCCCCTGGCGCCCTCCACCGCGCCGGAAGGCTCCGTGACCGTCGGTACGGCCCTCGGCGCGACAGCCGCCGATGTGCCCGTGACCGCGCCGGACGGCTCCCCGGCCTGGCTCATGGACCGGCTCGGGCGCGACCTGCTGATCGTGCTCGTCGCCCCCGGCACGGGGGTGTGGGAGCGGCGGCACTGGCTGGGCGCCGGGCTGATGCCGCGGCTGGCGGCGGCTGTCGCCGCGCTGCCGGTACGGGCGGAACTGCTGGTCGCCGAGGGGTACCCGGGCGCCGCGGCACACACGGTACTGGTGGTGCGGCCGGACGGGCATCTGGTGGCGGCGCTCTCCGGCGTACGCCCCTCGGAGCTGTACGCCTGCGCGGACGCGGTGCGCGGCGGGGCCGTCACGGTGCCGATGGCCGAGCCGGCGAGTGAGGCTACGGCCAACCGTTGACCTGCCCGTACCGCCGTGATTCACTCCGGAACGTGACGGAGAGCGGCGCGCGTTTCTGGCGGAGGGTCCATCTGGACCTGGTCCGCTACGCGGGCTGCGTCTGTCGTCCGTCCTGCTGATCACGCCTTCCCCCGCGCGGCCGTGCGTGTACCGGCCGCGCATCTTCGCGATCTTTCAGGACGGGTTCTGTGTCACTTCCTGTAGTAGGTACGTCCGCGCCCGGAGCTGTTCCGGAAGGGGCGGTTACGGCCCCTTCCGCCGCCGAACTCCTGGGCTTCGCACGGCACGTCGCCGGCAACGCCGAGCTGGTGGCCTCACTTCCGCTGGACCCCGAGGGCCGCACCTGGCTGCGGCTGGAGGGGCCGGGCGGCAGCGAGGCATGGCTGATCGGCTGGCCGCCGGGGACCGGCACCGGCTGGCACGACCACGGTGGCTCGCACGGCGCGTTCGCCGCGGCGGCCGGCGAGCTGACCGAGCAGTCCCTCGCGGCCCAACTGCCCACCGAGGGCTGGAAGACCCTGGAACTGGCGGACGGCGTCGACCGCAGCCGCCGACTCTCGGACGGCCGCGGCCGGGCCTTCGGCCCGCACCACGTGCACCAGGTCTTCAACGCGTCCGAGGACCGGCACGCGGTGTCGGTGCACGCGTACTACCCGCCGCTGCCGCTGATGCGGCGCTACAGCCGCACCGGTCCGCTGCTGCGGCTCGAACAGATCGAGCGCGCCGAGGAGTGGGCATGACAGCGGGTATGGCGACGGGCATGACAGTGGAAGAGCTCTTGGCCGAGGCGCGGTCCTCGCTGCACCGCCTCACCCCGCACGAGGCCGCGGCCGTCCGCGACGACGGCGGCCTGCTCGTCGACATCCGCTACGCGGCCCTGCGCGACCGCGACGGCCTCATCCCCGGCGCTCTGATCGTCGAACGCAACGAACTGGAATGGCGTCTCGATCCGGCCTGCGACCACCGCGCGGCCGAGGCCGACGGCCACGACCTGCGCG
>NZ_JBHVHQ010001003.1:0-2936 GCF_042800135.1 Streptomyces sp. NPDC057654
ATCATGAAGTGTGGCAAGCCTGTCGTCTGCGCACAGACGCGACAGACAACAGCAAGGGGGGCACATGAGACGCAAGGCGAGAGCGATTCTCGCAGTGACATCGCTGTTATTCGGCGGCCTGGCCGCCGCGCCCTTCGCACAGGCGCAGGAACAGGCGAAGCCGGGCGGGGACGGGCTGTCCGTATGGACCGCCGACGTGGGGCACGCGCAGATGCCGCTGCTGCTCCGCGCGGGCGTGGACGGGCAGGAAATCGGCAGTCGGATACCGGACAAGGGCACCGCCCCGGTCGAGCTCTACCTCACCGGCGGCCAGGCCGCGACCCTGCGCGGCCAGGGCGTCCACCTCACCGAGAAGAAGATCTCCAAGCGGACGACCGAGCGGCTCAAGGCCGCCGGGGACGGCGTCTTCCGCCCGTACAGCGGCAAGAACGGCCTCCAGGAGGAGATCCTCCGGCTCGGGCAGGAGCACCCGGACATCACCAAGGTCGTCAGCATCGGCAAGTCGCTGAACGGCCAGGACATCCTCGCCCTCAAGCTCAGCAAGGGCGCGAAGAAGATCCCCGACGGCGAGAAGCCCGCGACGCTGTACGCCTCCAACCAGCACGCCCGCGAGTGGATCACGCCCGAGATGACCCGCCGGCTGCTGCACTACTACCTCGACAACTACGGCAGGACCGAGCAGATCACCAAGCTCGTGGACCGGTCCGAGCTGTGGTTCCTGCTCTCCGCCAACCCGGACGGCTACGACTACACCTTCAAGGACCCCGCCAACCGGCTGTGGCGCAAGAACCTCCGCGACAACAACGGCGACGGCAAGATCACCGGCGTCGACGGCGTCGACCTCAACCGCAACTTCTCCTACAAGTGGGGCTACGACAACGAGGGTTCCTCGCCCCGCCAGTCGGGCGAGACCTACCGCGGCACGGGGCCCTCTTCCGAGCCGGAGACCCAGGCCCTCGACGCGTTCGAGAAGCGCATCGGCTTCAAGTACGCCATCAACTACCACTCCGCGGCCGAACTGATCCTCTACGGCGTCGGCTGGCAGGTCGCCACCCCGACCCCGGACGACGTGATCTACCGGTCCCTGGCCGGCACCCCGGAGAACTCCGCGATCCCCGGCTACCACCCGCAGGTCTCCTCCGAGCTCTACACCACCAACGGCGAGGCCGACGGGCACGCGGCCAACGTCAACGGGGTCATGATGTTCACCCCGGAGATGTCGACCTGCCAGACGGCCTCCGCCGTCGACCCGAACGACCCCTGGAACCCGGCCGACTGCCAGTCCGTCTTCAACTTCCCGGACGACGAGAAGCTGATCCAGCGGGAGTTCGCCAAGAACATCCCCTTCGCCCTCTCGGTCGCCGAGACCTCCCTCCACCCCGACCAGCCGGTCTCCTCGGTGGGCATCCCCGCGCCGGACTTCACCCCTGACACCTTCGCCACCTCCTACGCGCGCGGAGAGGGCCAGGAAGTCGCCGTCACCGCCCGCAGGAGCCTGCGCGACAAGCGGCTCAACTACCGCGTGGACGGCGGCCGGACGCACACCGAGCCGCTCAAGGCGTGGACGGGCGGCGAACGGTACGGAGGCGACGACAACATCCGCTTCGACCAGTACCGGGCCCAGGTCGAGGACGCCGCCGTCGGCTCCAAGGTGCAGGTGTGGTTCACCGGCCGCACCCGCGACGGGGCGAGCACCTCCAGCAAGCCCTTCACCTACACCGTCGCCGAGCGGCCCCGCGCCGACACCCTGGTCCTCGCCGACGAAGGCGGCACCGCTCCCGCACGGCACCTCGCCGCCTACACCAAGGCCCTCGCCGACAACGGCCGCAAGGCCGCCGTCTGGGACGTCGCCAAACAGGGCGCCCCGCACGCGCTCGGCGTGCTCAGCCACTTCCGCACCGTGCTCTGGTACACCGGCGCGAACCGCCCCGGCGGCGCGACCCTGCTCGCCGTGCGCGACTACATCAACGAGGGCGGCAAGGTCGTCACCAGCGGCGAGCTCGCCGGCGGCAGCTCGCGCGTCGGCCCGGCCGACACCGACGACTTCAGCCAGTACTACCTGGGCGCGTACGGCCGTGCGTCCCTCAAGTCGCCCACCAAGTTCACCGGCGCCGGCCCCCTCAAGGACATCTCCGCGAACCTCGCGGACGCCGCCGGCAACCCGCTCGACGCGGCCGGCTCGTACGCGCTGACCTCGGACAGCCTGCCGCCGGCCCAGTTCCCGCAGTTCACCAGTGCCGCCGCCGGGGACTACCAGGGCCCGCGCCCGCCCTCCCAGCCGTACGAGGGCGACTGGATGGCCGCCGCCCAGCACGAGGACAACGCCTACCTGCGGCTGGCCCGCACCGTCGACCTGACCGGAGCGAGCGCCGCGGACAAACCGAGCCTCTCCCTCCAGCTCGCCTTCGACACCGAGAACGGCTACGACAACGCGGTCGTCGAGGCGCACACGGTCGGCCAGGACGACTGGACCACACTGCCCGACGCCAACGGCGGAACCTCCACCGCCGTCCCCGCCGAATGCGGGCAGGGCTACCTCATCAATCTGCACCCCTGGCTCACCCACTACCTGACTCTCGGCGACGGCAGCTGCCGGCCGCGCGGCACCACGGGAGCGTGGAACCGCTTCACCGGCACCTCCGCGGGCTGGCAGCCGGCCTCCTTCGACCTGAGCGCCTACGCGGGCAAGAAGGTCGAGCTGGCGATCTCGTACATCACCGACCCCAACACCGGAGGGCGCGGCGTCTTCGTCGACAGCACCAAGGTCGTCATCGGCGGCGCCGCCCAGCCCACCGAGGGCTTCGAGACCGCCCTCGCCCCCTGGGCCGTGCCCGGACCGCCGCCCGGCAGCCCGGCGAGCCCCTCCGACTGGACCCGCTCGAAGGAGCTCTTCCACTCCTCGGCGGCCGTCACCACCCGCGACACCGCCCTGCTGG
>NZ_JBHVHQ010001004.1:0-2932 GCF_042800135.1 Streptomyces sp. NPDC057654
TACCCCTACCCTTCCGCGCCCCGCGCGATGGCCTCCGCCACCTCCGCCGTACGCGCCGCCTCCTCCGCCTCGAAGCGCCGCGCGTCCAGCCGCTCCGCGATCTCCTCGTCCTGCGCCATCAGCAGATCCAGGCTGGAGTCGCCCAGCTCGAAGACGCCCATGTCCGCGTAGGCGCGCTGCAACCGCTCGCCCCACAGCCCGATGTCCTTCACGCACGGCACGATGCGGCTGAACAGCAGCTTCCGGAAGAGCTGGAGATACTCGGACTGCTCGCTCAGCTCGGCGGCCTCCTGCTCGGGTATCCCGAAGTTGGTGAGGACCTCCTCCCCGCGCAGCCGGTCGCGCATCAGATAGCAGCCCTCGATCACGAACTCCTCGCGCTCGCGCAGCTCCGCGTCCGTCAGCTGCCGGTAGTAGTCGCGCAGCGCCATCCGGCCGAAGGCGACGTGCCGGGCCTCGTCCTGCATCACATAGGCGAGGATCTGCCGGGGCAGCGGCTTGTCCGTGGTGTCGCGGAGCATGCCGAAGGCGGCGAGCGCGAGCCCCTCGATCAGCACCTGCATGCCCAGGTACGGCATGTCCCAGCGGGAGTCCTTCAGCGTGTCGCCCAGCAGCGCCTGGAGGTTGTCGTTGATGGGGTAGACCATGCCGACCTTGTCATGCAGGAACCGGCCGTAGACCTCCGCGTGCCGCGCCTCGTCCATGGTCTGGGTGGCGGAGTAGAACTTCGCGTCCAGGTCGGGGGCGGACTCCACGATGCGGGCCGCGCACACCATCGCGCCCTGCTCACCGTGGAGGAACTGGCTGAACTGCCAGGAGCCGAAGTGGCGGCGCAGCTCCGCCCGGTTCGCCTCGCTCATCCGGTCCCAGTACGGGCTGCCGTAGATCGTCATGTTCTCGTCGGGGACGCCGAGCGGGTCATACGGGTCCACTTCCAGGTCCCAGTCGATGCGCCGGACCGAGTCCCACTGCTTGTCCTTGCCCTTCTGGTAGAGGGCGAGGAGCCGTTCGCGGCCGGAGCCGTCCTCCTGGCCCGGGTACATCGCCTCCCAGCTGAAGCGTGCCGCGCCGCTCGCGGGCACCTCCCAGCTCCGCTCTCCGAACTCCTGTGGCAGCGGCTTCCGCGTCGGCATATGGCGCCTCCCGTCCCGTGTACCAAGGGTCGTTGGCAGGCTCACACGCCCGTTACCGCTGGGTCAACAAGTTGCGCGAGGGGGATTGACGGCCTTGCTGACAAGCAGTCTCATAAGAGGGTGACCGCGGGTAACCCAACGATGAGGTGTCCTCAGCCATGACCACCGCTTCCCAACAGACCGCATCCGAGAGGCCCCAGACGCCCGAGGCGTCCGAGCACGATGTCGCCGTCCTGCGGGACGCGCTCGGCCTCCTCAAGGACCGCGAACAGGTCGCCGAGCGGCTGCTCGCGTCCTCCGCCAAGCACTCCTTCGACCCGGACACCGAACTCGACTGGGACGCGCCTGCCGAGGACGGCAAGTGGTACTGGCCGCCGGAGCTGCTCTCCCTCTACGACACCCCGATGTGGCACCGGATGTCGCAGGACCAACGGCTCGAACTCTCCCGCCACGAAGCCGCGTCGCTCGCCTCCCTCGGCATCTGGTTCGAGATCATCCTCATGCAGCTGCTGGTCCGGCACATCTACGACAAGCCCGTCACCAGCGCCCACGTCCGCTACGCGCTCACCGAGATAGCCGACGAGTGCCGGCACTCCAAGATGTTCGCCCGCATGATCGACAAGGGCGGCGCCCCCACGTACCCGGTCTCCCGCCTCCACCACAACCTGGCGCGCGTCCTGAAGACCGTCTCCACCACGCCCGGTTCGTTCGCGTGCACGCTGCTCGGCGAGGAGATCCTCGACTACATGCAGCGGCTCACCTTCCCCGACGAGCGCGTGCAGACCATCGTCCGCGGCGTCACCCGCATCCACGTCGTGGAGGAGGCCCGGCACGTCCGGTACGCGCGCGAGGAGCTGCGCCGCCAGATGGTCTCCTGCCCGCGCTGGGAGGCCCAGTTGACCCGCGCCAGCTCGGGCGAGGCGGCGCGGATCTTCTCCATCGCCTTCGTCAACCCGCAGGTCTACACCAACGTCGGGCTCGACCGGCGCGAGGCCGTGCGGCAGGTGAAGGAGAGCGGCCACCGCCGCGAGGTGATGCAGGCGGGCGCGAAGCGGCTCACCGACTTCCTGGACGAGATCGGCGTCATGCGCGGCGTCGGCCGCCGGCTGTGGCGCAGCTCGGGCCTGCTGGCCTGACCGCCGCGGCCCGGCCCCGCCCGTGGACACGAACCCCGGCTCGTACCCTCGCCCCACCGCCCCGACCGCCCTCCCCACATGGCGGTTACGCTGCGGAGTATGAGCAACAGCCGCGCCTCCCAGGAACTGGACCCGAGACCGGACGGTACGCGGCGGGGTACGGTCGCGCGCGGCTCGTACCGCAGGCTCAGCGTCGAGGAGCGCCGCGCGCAGCTGATCACGGCCGCGCTGGGGCTCTTCGCCCACAGCTCCCCCGAGGACATCTCGTTGGACGACGTCGCCGCCGCGGCCGAGGTCTCCCGGCCGCTGGTCTACCGCTACTTCCCGGGCGGCAAGCAGCAGTTGTACGAGGCCGCGCTGCGCAGCGCGGCCGACGAGCTGGAACTGTGCTTCGCCGTACCGCAGACCGGCCCGCTCACCCACCGGCTCGCCGCCGCCCTGGACCGCTACCTCGCGTTCGTCGACGAGCACGACGCCGGATTCAGCGCGCTGCTCCAGGGCGGGAGCGTCGTGGAGACGTCCCGTACGGGCGCGATCGTCGACGAGGTGCGGCGGGCCGCCGCCGACCAGATCCTCACCCACCTCCAGGTCCCCGAGCCGGGCCCGCGGCTGCGGATGATGGTGCGGACGTGGATAACGTCCGTCGAGGCGGCCTCCCTGATC
>NZ_JBHVHQ010001005.1:0-2921 GCF_042800135.1 Streptomyces sp. NPDC057654
TCCCGGAGGTGAAGGAGCGGTGGAGGGTTGCTGGACATAACCCTTGGGTAAGACCGGCTACGACCGATTTGCACTTGCGCTTCGGCCGTAGCGGGAGGGATCGCACCATGATTTTCCTGGAAGCTTTCGGCTCAGTCCTCATTGGCTTCGCCATGGCCCTGGGCGCGGTGCGGCGCTTGCCCGATCGTTTCCCCTCGCGGCCCCTGACGCTCGGCACGGGACCGGTCGCGGCCCTCTTCGGCGCCCTGCTCGCGCACGCCGTCCTCGGCCCCGGGCACGCCATCGCGACGCTGATCGCGGGGGCCGCGCTCGGCGCGGCGCTGCTGTCGCTGCTGCTGCGCCCCGCGAGCCGCGTCCGGCGATCAGTGACGGTCTGACGGCCGTTCCCACCCGGGCCCGGCCCGTGCGCCCTCATGGCGCCGGACCGGCCGGCCTCCGACGCCCTGCCGGCGGGAGGCCCTCAGACCGCTCGGGCCGGGAGGCCGCTCAGGCGGCGAGGCCGAGCGCGGCCATGCGCTTGGTGTGGGCCTCGGTGATGCGGGAGAACATCTTGCCGACCTCCGCGAGGTCGAAGCCGTCGGCGACGCCGCCGACCAGCATGGTCGAGAGCGCGTCGCGGTCCGCGACGACCCGCTGCGCCTGCGAGAGCGCCTCGCCCATCAGCCGCCGGGCCCACAGCGCGAGCCGCCCGCCGACCCGCGGCTCGGCCTCGATCGCGGCCCGCACCTTCTCGACCGCGAAGGTCGCGTGCCCGGTGTCGTCCAGGACGGTCAGCACCAGGCCGCGCGTGTCGGAGTCGAGCCGGGCCGCCACCTCGCGGTAGAAGTCGCTGGCGATCGAGTCGCCGACATACGCCTTGACGAGGCCCTCCAGCCAGTCGGACGGCGCGGTCTGGCGGTGGAACTCGTCCAGCGCGGCGGCGAACGGCTCCATCGCGCCGGTCGGCTCGGCGTCGATGGCCGTCAGCCGGTCGCGCAGCCGCTGGAAGTGCTGGAACTCGGCGGACGCCATCTTCGCCAGCTCCGCCTTGTCGTCGAGCGAGGGCGCCAGCTTCGCGTCCTCCGCGAGCCGCTCGAAGGCGGCCAGCTCACCGTAGGCGAGTGCGCCCAGCAGATCGACGACGGCGGCCTTGTACTGCGGTTCTGCGGATGCCTGGGCCCAGTCCTGGGCAGCGATCCCGGTGTGTTCTTCGGCGGCGGCAGCGGCGTTGTCAGGCGTCTCCATGGTGCGCACAATAGCCCGCTCGACTGGAAGAGGAAGCCCCTGGTCAGCCACGTGTGCCCCACTCGTACAAAGGTTTGCCCCAACACATATGCACGATTCCGGGGTACAGTGGTATTGCGCCTGCCGAGTATCGGCGGGCCGTCCCTATGCTGTGTCTTCCGGAAGCAAGCCTCCCGGACTCCAGCGGATGCCCGGTCGGTGGCCCGATCGGCTTCCACCCGACCGCCCTCAGCGCGGCGCGTACGAGCTGTACGCACGCCAAGCAGGGAACCGCTCGCGGCACGTGCGCACGAGCGAAGGCAGTGGTCCCGCGTCATCCGGCCCCTCCATGGCCGGCCGAGTACCCGGCGCGGTACGACCCCCTTCGCCGCCTCGCTCCGCGTCTCACAGAAGAGGCAAGATTCTGTCCACTTTCCGAGACCTCGGGATTCTTTCCGAGACGGCCGAGGCCCTTGAGGCCGTCGGCATCGTGTCCCCCTTCCCCATTCAGGAGATGACGCTCCCGGTCGCCCTCAGCGGCTCCGACGTCATCGGCCAGGCCAAGACCGGCACCGGCAAGACGCTGGGCTTCGGTCTCCCGCTGCTGGAGCGCGTCACCGTCCCCGCGGACGTCGAGGCGGGCCGGGCGGCGTCCGGGCAGCTGACCGACGCCCCGCAGGCGCTCGTGGTCGTCCCCACCCGCGAGCTCTGCCAGCAGGTCACCAACGACCTGCTGACCGCCGGCAAGGTCCGTAACGTGCGCGTCCTGGCCATCTACGGCGGCCGCGCCTACGAGCCGCAGGTCGAGGCCCTCAAGAAGGGCGTCGACGTGATCGTCGGCACCCCGGGCCGGCTGCTGGACCTCGCGGGCCAGAAGAAGCTCGACCTCTCGCACGTCAAGGCGCTCGTCCTCGACGAGGCCGACGAGATGCTCGACCTGGGCTTCCTGCCCGACGTCGAGCGGATCATCACCATGCTGCCGGTGAAGCGCCAGACGATGCTGTTCTCGGCGACCATGCCGGGCGCCGTCATCGGCCTCGCCCGCCGCTATATGTCGCAGCCCACGCACATCCGCGCCACGTCGCCGGACGACGAGGGCCAGACCGTCCGCAACACCACGCAGCACGTCTTCCGCGCCCACTCCATGGACAAGCCGGAGATGGTCGCGCGCATCCTCCAGGCCGACGGCCGGGGGCTCGCGATGGTCTTCTGCCGTACGAAGCGCACGGCCGCCGACATCGCCGATCAGCTCTCGCGGCGCGGCTTCGCGTCCGGCGCGGTCCACGGCGACCTCGGCCAGGGCGCCCGCGAGCAGGCGCTGCGCGCCTTCCGCAACGGCAAGGTCGACGTGCTGGTCTGCACCGACGTCGCCGCCCGCGGCATCGACGTCGACAACGTGACGCATGTCATCAACTACCAGTCCCCCGAGGACGAGAAGACGTATCTGCACCGCATCGGCCGTACGGGCCGCGCGGGCAAGTCCGGCACGGCGGTCACGCTGGTCGACTGGGACGACATCCCGCGCTGGAAGCTGATCAACAAGGCGCTGGACCTGCCGTTCGACGAGCCGGAGGAGACGTACTCCACCTCCGAGCACCTCTACGAGCTGCTGTCCATCCCCAAGGGCACCAAGGGGATACTGCCGCGCGCCGAGCGCACGCGGGCCGGGCTGGCGGCCGAGGAGATCGAGGACCTCGGCGAGACGGGCGGCCGCGGCC
>NZ_JBHVHQ010001006.1:0-2920 GCF_042800135.1 Streptomyces sp. NPDC057654
GGCCGGCGGCGTCGGCAGCGCGGCCGTACAGCTCGGCAAGGCTGCCGGCGCCACCGTCATCGGCGTCGTCGGCGGCGCGGACAAGCCGGCCGCCGCCCGCGACCTGGGCTGCGACCTCGTCGTCGACCGCCGAGCGGAGGACTTCGTCACCGTCGTCAAGGAGGCCACCGGCGGCCGGGGCGCGGACGTCGTCTACGACCCCGTCGGCGGCGACGCCTTCGCCAAGTCCACCAAGTGCGTCGCCTTCGAGGGCCGCATCGTCGTCGTCGGCTTCGCGAGCGGCACCGTTCCGAGCGCCGCCCTCAATCACGCGCTCGTCAAGAACTACGCGATCATCGGCCTCCACTGGGGCCTCTACAACACCAAGGACCCGGACGCCGTACGGGCCTGCCACAACGACCTCGCCAAGCTCGCCGCCGAAGGCAGGGTCAAGCCGCTCGTCAGCGAACGCCTGCCGCTCGCCGACGCCGCCGACGCCGTGCAGCGCGTCGCCGACGGCACCACCACCGGCCGCGTCGTGATCGAGCCCGGCCTGCCCCAGGAGCGCCGATGACGACGATCGACGCCGACGGACTGCGCCGCCGCACCGCCGCCCTGCTCGCGGCCCACGACCCCGCCACCACCGGTCGCCTCGACTTCCTGCGCGCCCGCTTCGACGCCGGACTCGCCTGGGTGCACTTCCCCGAGGGCCTCGGCGGGCTCGACGCGCCGCGCTCCCTCCAGCCGCTCGTGGAAGGCGAACTCGCGGCGGCGGGCGCCCCCGACAACGACCCGCGCCGCATCGGCATCGGGCTGGGCATGGCAGCCCCCACCATCCTGCGCTACGGCACCGACGAGCAGAAACGGCGCTTCCTGCGCCCCCTGTGGACCGGTGAGGAAGTCTGGTGCCAGCTGTTCAGCGAGCCCGGCGCGGGCTCCGACCTCGCGGCGCTCGCCACCCGCGCCGTACGCGACGGCGACACCTGGACCGTCGACGGGCAGAAGGTCTGGACGTCCGGCGCGCACCTGGCCCGCTGGGCGATCCTCATCGCCCGCACCGACCCCGAGCTGCCCAAGCACCAGGGCATCACCTACTTCGTCTGCGACATGAGCGACCCCGGCGTCGAGGTCCGGCCGCTGCGCCAGATCACCGGGGAGGCCGAGTTCAACGAGGTCTTCCTCACCGGCGTGCGCATCCCCGACGCGCACCGGCTCGGCGGCGTCGGCGAGGGCTGGCGGGTCGCGAGCACCACGCTGATGAACGAACGCGTGGCCATCGGCGGCGCCCGAGTGCCGCGCGAGGGCGGCATGATCGGCGTCGCCGCCGAGACCTGGCGCACCCGCCCCGAACTGCGCACCCACGACCTGCACCAGAGGCTGCTGTCCCTGTGGGTGGAGGCGGAGGTTGCCCGGCTCACCGGCGAACGCCTGCGCCAGCAGCTCGCCGTCGGCCAGCCCGGCCCCGAAGGGAGCGGCCTCAAGCTGTCCTTCGCCCGCCTGAACCAGGAAATCAGCGGCCTGGAAGTCGAGTTGCTCGCCGCTGACGGCCTCGCCTACGACGACTGGACCATGCGGCGGCCCGAGGGCGTCGACTTCACCGGCCGCGACGCCGGCTACCGCTATCTGCGGACCAAGGGCAACTCCATCGAGGGCGGCACCTCGGAGGTCCTGCTCAACATCGTCGCCGAACGCGTCCTCGGCCTGCCGCCCGAGCCGCGCACCGACAAGGACGTCGCCTGGAAGGACCTGCCCCGATGACCGAGCCGGACCTGCTCTACTCGGAGGCCGAGGCCGACCTGCGGTCCGCCGTACGGTCGTTGCTCGCCGACCGGGCCGCGCCCGCCGCCGTCCTCGCCCACAGCGAGACGGACCGCCCGTACGACGCCGCCCTGTGGCGCGTGCTCGCCGCGGAGATGGGAACGGCCGGGCTGCTCGTGCCCGAGAAGCTCGGCGGCCAGGGCGCGGGAGCCCGCGAAACCGCCGTGGTGCTGGAGGAGTTGGGCCGCACCGTCGCGCCTGTGCCGTATCTCACCAGCGCCGTCCTCGCGGTGTCCGCGCTGCTGGCCTGCGACACCGGGCAGGACGTGGTGGCGGAGCCGCTGCGCGCGCTCGCCGAGGGCCGCCGCGTCGGGGCGCTCGCGGTCCCCCTGCCCGCCGCGCCGGGCACGCCCCCGCCGGTGACCGTACGGGCGGACGCCGCCGGGACCCTCAGCGGCGGGGTGGACACGGTCGCGGGCGCGGCCGGCGCCGATCTGCTGCTCGTACGGGCCGACGGCGGCCTCTTCGCCGTCGACGTAGCTGACGCAACGTCAGAGAGTGTACGGGTCACGGGTATCACGCCGCTCGACCGCACCCGTCCGCTCTCCCGCGTCACGCTCGCCGGAGCGCCCGCCCGGCGGATCGCGGGAGAGGAGCGCGCGACGGCGGCCGTCGACGCGGCGCTGCTCGCCGGGGCCGGGCTGCTCGCCTCCGAACAGCTCGGCCTCGCCGAGTGGTGCCTCACCGAAACCGTCCGGTACGCGGGGGAGCGCTATCAATTCGGCCGTCCCATCGGCTCGTTCCAGGCGATCAAGCACCGGCTCGCCGAACTCTGGCTCCAGGTCGCCTCGGCCCGCGCGTCGGCCCGTAACGCGGCCGACGCCCTGGCCGCCCACGGCGCGGGCGGAGCCGAGACGGGCAGTACCGACACGGCCGTCGCCGTAGCCGTCGCGCAGTCCTACTGCGGGCAGGTCGCGGTGCGGGCCGCCGAGGAGTGCGTCCAGCTCCACGGCGGCATCGGCATGACCTGGGAGCACCCCGCGCACCTCTACCTCAAACGAGCCAAGGCCGACCAGATCGCCCTCGGCGCGCCCGGCCGTCACCGCGAGGCCCTGGCCGCCCTGGTGGATCTGCCCGCGCCGTAACGGCATAGCGCGCCACCTCAGGAGGACAGCGCCCGGCC